>CACYTU010000059.1 GCA_902777355.1 uncultured Lachnospiraceae bacterium
TACAAGCTGTCAAGCGGCATCACAGTGACCGGGCTTGCCCGGGACACTGCGATGACATTTGACTTGTTTATTAAATGTAGAGGATTTGATTTGGCAATGAAAAAATACGGTGTAAATGAGCTGCGCGAGATGTTTTTGAAGTTTTTCGAGAGCAAGGGACATCTGCGTCTGAACAGCTTTTCCCTTGTTCCCCATAACGACAAGAGCCTTCTGATCATCAACTCCGGCATGGCTCCCTTAAAGCCCTATTTCACGGGCCAGGAGATCCCGCCCCGCACACGTGTGACCACATGCCAGAAGTGCATCCGCACCGGCGATCTGGAGAACGTCGGCAAGACTGCCCGCCACGGCACTTTCTTCGAGATGCTGGGCAACTTCTCCTTCGGCGATTATTTCAAAAAAGAGTCCATTCCGTGGGCATGGGAATTTTTGACCGAGTGGGTCGGTCTGGATCCCGAACGTCTCTATCCGTCTGTCTATGAACACGACGATGAGGCTTTCGATATCTGGAAAAATGACATGCATATTCCGGAGGAACGGATTTATAAGTTCGGTAAGGAAGACAACTTCTGGGAGCACGGCTCAGGTCCCTGCGGTCCCTGCACCGAGATCTATTACGACCGCGGCGAGAAGTGGGGCAACGGTCCCGATGACGTCATGGGCGGCGACGGCGACCGCTACATGGAAGTCTGGAATGTCGTCTTTTCACAGTTCAACAACGACGGGCACGGCAACTACACCGAGCTCGTACAGAAAAATATCGACACAGGCATGGGCCTGGAGCGCCTGGCCGTGGCGGTACAGGATGTCGAGTCCCTCTTTGACGTTGATACCGTGCGCGCCCTGCGCGACAAGGTCTGCGAGCTGGCTCACTGCGAGTACGGCAAAGATCACGAGACAGACGTCTCCGTCCGTATCATCACTGACCACATCCGCTCCACGACCTTCATGATCTCAGACGGAATCATGCCCACCAACGAGGGCAGGGGCTATGTTCTTCGCCGCCTGATCCGCCGCGCCATCCGTCAGGGCCGCAAGCTGGGCATCCGCGAGGCATTTATGACCACCCTCGCAAAGGCTGTCATCGAAGGCTCCAAGGGCGGCTATCCCGAACTGGAAGAGAAGCAGGAGTTTATCCTCAACAATATCCGCCTCGAGGAAGAGCGCTTCGAAAAGACCATCGACCAGGGTCTGGAGATCCTGGGCGGCATGCTCAAAAAGCTCAAAGCGGAAGGAAAGACCGAGATTTCCGGCAAGGATGCCTTCCTTCTTTATGATACCTATGGATTCCCGATCGACTCCACTGAGGACGTGGCTGCCGAGAACGGCTGCACTGTCGATCAGGCCGGCTTCGAAGAGGCCCGTGAAGAGGCCAGACAGAAGTCCAAGGGATCCTGGATCAAGACCAGCATGAGCGGCGCCGCGGCTACTGTCTATGATCAGATGGATGCCGCCATTGTGACCGAATTCACCGGCTACGACCGTCTCACTGATACTTCAAAGATCGTCGCCCTTGCACATCTGGCGGATACGGATGAGAAGGGGGAGAAGACCGGTCCCGATGAGGTCGCGGATGCTGTCACAGACGGCCAGCGCGCTGCCATCATCACAGAGAAGACCCCCTTCTACGCAACCAAGGGCGGACAGGTCGGCGACATCGGCGTCATCACCTGCGGGACTTCTTCCTTCAAGGTCGAGAAGACCGAGCCCGTCTCCGGACAGAAGGTTGCCCACATAGGCGTGGTCACTTCCGGTATGTTCAAGATGGGAGATACTGTGACTCTTACTGTCGATGAGAAAGAGCGCCGCGACACCTGCCGCAACCACAGCGCGACCCACCTGATGCAGAAGGCCCTGCGTGAAGTTCTCGGCACCCATGTCGAGCAGAAGGGCTCCTATCAGGATGCGGGCAGGACTCGTTTCGACTTCAGCCATTATCAGGCAATGACCCCTGAGGAGCTGAAAAAGGTCGAGGATCTTGTCAATGAAAAGATTGGTGAAGGCCTCGATGTCAAAACCGCTGTCATGAGCATCGACGATGCCAAGAAGAGCGGAGCCATGGCTCTGTTCGGCGAAAAGTACGGCGATGAAGTCCGCGTTGTCAGGATGGGGGATTTCTCCACAGAGCTGTGCGGAGGAACCCATGTGGACAACACCAGCCGCATCGGCCAGTTCAAGATCCTGTCCGAGAACGGCGTTGCCGCCGGCGTCCGCAGGATCGAGGCCCTGACCGGCGACAACGTCCGCGCCTATTATGAAGAGATGGAACACGAGATCAACGAGGCGGCTGCCCTTGTAAAAGCGACTCCCGCCACTCTCGCGGATCATATCAAAAAGCTGCAGGAAGAGCTCAAGGCTGCCCGCGGCGAAGTCGAGTCCCTCAAAGCCAAACAGGCACAGTCTGCCCTGGGCAATGTCATGGACAAGGTAAAGGAGATCGGCGGCGTCAAGTTCCTTGCCTCCGCGGTTCCCGGAGTCGATATGAACGGACTTCGCGATCTGGGCGACCAGCTCAAAGAGAAGATGGGCGGCGGTGTCGTACTCCTCATCTCCGAGAAGGACGGCAAGGTCAGCCTGATGACCATGGCTACTGAGGACTCCATCAAGAAGGGAGCCCACGCGGGCAACCTGATCAAGGCTGTCGCAAAGGAAGTCGGAGGAGGCGGCGGCGGCCGTCCCAACATGGCACAGGCAGGCGGCAAGAATCCCGCCGGTATTCCCGCCGCGCTGGAGAAGGCTGCCGAGGTACTGCAGGGCATGCTGAAAAGCTGACCCGGAAACGTGAAAAAGTGCCTGCAGCTGCAGTCAAAAGGCAGGCAGAAGCCAAAACTTCCGCGCTTTAAACAAAAGTTGTTGACGGATAAAAAAACTGTGTTATAATTGTAATGCATGTTTTCTCAGGGAGTCAGAAATTATCGGAAAAACAACGATTCCCTGTCAACAAATATGATAAATAACCTGTTCAGTCTGGACATTCGGTGTCGAACTGAGGGGACTGAAGGGAGGGTAGAGCATATGTCAAGCGTTATTGTCAAAGAGAATGAGACATTGGACAGCGCACTTCGCCGCTTCAAGAGAAGCTGTGCCAAGGCGGGCATCCAGCAGGAAATTCGTAAGAGAGAGCATTACGAAAAGCCCAGCGTAAAGCGCAAGAAAAAGTCCGAAGCTGCCAGAAAGCGCAAGTATAACTGATCCGGATATGATCTGTTAGAGCGCTGTCGTTTATCTGCGCTGATACGGCAGAAAGAGAGAGCCTGCCGGATCGTCCGTGTAGAGGACATGTCAAATAAACGAAATCAGAGAACCCCGGCAATCCTGCCGGGGTTTTTTTATGACACGGCCCGGCAGGTTCATTGACACTGCCGGCATTATAACTTTACCGCCTTCTGGCGGATGCATCATTTATACAGCTACTTATTTCGGGAGGAAAGGCTTTGGATCACACAGAAAACGGCATTATACCCTCCGGATCACCCGGAGCCGCAGCGCAGGAAGGCTCTTTGCAGGAGGCATCTGACGACACACTTGTCGCCGCCATGGAGGCGATCCTTTTTGCCATGGGTGACGCGGTATCAATCGATATGCTGGCACGGGCGCTTCAGATTTCCACAGAACGCGCGGAGTCTGTCGCCGGGCTTCTGGCCGAAAAGTGCGCAAAGCCCTCCAGCGGACTGGCTCTGAATCGTTACGAGGATGCGGTCCAGCTTTCCACCAGACCGGATCTGCTCGACTATCTGATCAGGATCGCGAGTGAGCCCAAAAAGCCCAGGCTGACACCGACGCTGATGGAGACCCTTTCCATCATTGCTTTTAAGCAGCCCGTGACCAGGATGGAGGTTGAAAACATCCGCGGAGTAAACAGCGACTTTGCTATCAACAGACTGATCTCTTTTGATCTGGTCTGTGAAATGGGAAGAAAAGAAGTGCCCGGAAGGCCCCTCCTTTTCGGCACTACAGAACAGTTCCTCCGATCCTTCGGTCTGAGCTCTGTCAATGATCTTCCGGAACCCGATACATCCCGCATGGAGGAATTCCGCGAGGAGGCGGAGGAAGAGGTGAACACCGGACTGAACGTCTGAGAAACGGGGCATCCGGGGGAGGGCTCAGTCTGCGGCTCTGACACAGCCTGGCGGCTTGTTGGGAAAGATTCATTCTCCGCTCAAACGACACCGGAATCTTAAAGGGTTTTTTTATAAAGTTTAAACTTTGAATCTGACTGGTGGTCGGGAAATAATACGGTTTGAGACGATTCCCCGTGTTAAATTGTTATAACAGGGCAAAAAGCTGTATTTTATAGAAAAAAAAGAATGTTTATTTATAATTATGACAGTTCCTGTTTTTTTTATACTGTGGTATACTTTAAATTGCATGCGAAAAAATGCACTTCACAAATATTTGCCTTTACAGGCATTTTGAATGAAGGGGAAAAAAGGGTTGATCCGCAGGGGGGATTGCAGTGATCGACTTCCGCGGTGCCGTCCGGCACCGGCGGGGCATGCATATTTCGGCGGGGTCCCCGGATCCCGGCGATTGTTATAATTCATTTTTAGTGATTTGGAGGTCCAAAACATGAGCAGTACTTCAAAAGCGAGACAGCGGATTCAATCTCTGCTCGACGCAAACAGCTTTGTTGAGATCGGCGCGCTGGTCAAGGCCAGAGCTACCGACTTCAACATGGCAGCAGCCCGGGAATCCTCTGATGGTGTGATTACGGGATATGGACTGATCGATGGCAGGCTGGTCTATGTCTACAGCCAGGATGCCGATGTCCTCGGCGGCAGCATTGGTGAGATGCACGCAAAGAAGATCGTCAGTCTCTATAACCTTGCCCTTCGCACCGGAGCGCCGGTCATCGGCATGATCGATTCTTCAGGGCTTCGTTTGCAGGAAGGGATTGATGCGCTTGAAGCATTCGGTGAAATCTACGCAAAGCAGGCGCAGGCATCAGGCATCATTCCCCAGATTTCCGCTATTTTCGGAAACTGCGGCGGAGGTCTTGCTCTGTTCCCTGCAATGACTGATTTTACTCTCATGGAGAAGGACGCGAGTCTTTTCGTGAACTCTCCCAATGCACTTGCGGGAAACCGTGAGGAAGTCAACAACACAGCGGCAGCTGACAAGAAGGCCGCGGCCGGCGATGTCGATTTCGTCGGCACAGAGGAGGAAATTTTCGCCCAGATCAGATATCTTGCGGGAATGCTGCCTTCCAACAATGAAGATGATGCCTCTGCAGAGTGCATGGATGATCTCAACCGCGTCTGCGCTTCCGCAGCTGCCTTTGTAGAAGATCCCTGTGCTGCCATGACCGAGATCGCCGACGGAGGAGTCGTCTTTGAGACAAAGAAAGGCTTTGCGAAGGAGATGTTCACCTGCATCGCCACGCTCGGCGGAAATACGGTCGGCATCGCGGCTAACCGCGGCTGTGCCTATGACGAGAACGGCGAGAAGGCGGAAGAGTTCGGAAACGCCCTGACAACTGCCGGATGCGCAAAGGCAGCTGCCCTTGTCCGTTTCTGTGACGCCTTTGATATTCCTGTGATCACTCTGACCAACGCATCGGGCTTTGCCCAGTGCGCATGCGAGGAGAACACTGTGGCATCCGCTGCGGCAGGCCTTGCCTCTGCATTCGCGGGAGCAACTGTTCCCAAGATCAATGTCATCACAAAGCGCGCCGGCGGCAGCGCTTATGCTGTCATGAACAGCAAGGCACTCGGCGCGGACCTCACTTTCGCTTACACAGACGCTTCTGTGGGCATCCTGGAAGGCAAATATGCCGCCTCCGTCCTCTGCGACGGCTCCGCCGACGAGGTGAAAGCTGCTGCGAAGGCTTATGACGAACTGCAGAACAGCATCGACGCTGCCGCTGCACGCGGTGTCGTGGATCAGATCATTGCGCCCGAAGATGTCCGCAAGTACCTGATCGGCGCTGTCGAAATGCTCTATTCCAAGAGGGAGGCACTTCCTTCCCGGAAACATGCCTCCATTTGATGAAAGGTGATGAGGACTAATGAGAAAAAAACTTACAGCCATCCTCTTGGCCTTTGTCTGCGTCCTTGCGCTGACTGCCTGCGGAGGTTCTTCGAAGAAATCGGATGAGCCGGCGGTCGAAGAAGGCATGAAGACTATGCTCTTCAGCCAGGCGGAAAACGACGCACAGCAGATGGACGCGATCGTCAAGGCCGGACAGATAGAGGAACAGAAATCCGAATCGGTGATCTATGCCGGTCTGCAGGGGTGGGAGTCCGCCAAAGAGGAGATGGGAGAAATCGACTTTACTGCGGATGCTGACGGCAACGGAGTTGCCGACTGCTTCACGGAGAAATCGGTCACCACAGACGAAGATGGAAACTATATTGTAACTGTCGGTGTTGCCGGCCAGAACCGCAACGCTGATCTGGTTGTCACATATGCAAAAGACCTTTCCGGTTATGTTTCAATCGCTACGAATGTCGAGTACACATTCGGAGAGCTTATTCAGCAGGCGGGTCTTAACACCCTTCTGGGTATGGGAACGACTTTTGCGGTCCTGATCCTCCTGAGCCTGATCATCGCCCTGTTCGGCAGGCTGCTCACTTCCGCCGGCAAAAAGAAGGTTGCGGAAGAGGACAAAAAGGAACAGGAAGCAGCAGCAAAGCGCGCGGCAGCTCCCGCTCCTGCGCCTGCGGCACCCGCTGCTTCGGATGACGGTCAGCTTGTAGCCGTGATCGCGGCAGCGATCGCTGCCTACCGCGCAGAGGCGGAACCCGCAGCTGCTCCCGATGACTTTGTCGTCCGCAAGATCAGACGTATCAGAAGAAAATAATGGCTTTTCTGAAGACAAAGGGTTCCTCAAAAGAGGATGTACCCGGACATCGTTTCAGCAAAAGCTGTCTGAAAACATCCGATTCTAAATTTTAAAAGAGTTCATACGTACGCACAGGAGGTACATAATGAAGAACTATACCATTACCGTGAATGGAGTTGCTTATGAAGTGACTGTTGAAGAAGGCGCCGGCGGCGCAGCTGCCGCTATGCCCGCTATGCCCAAGGCACCCGCTGCTACTGCTCCCATGCCCGCAGCACCTGCCGCAGCACCCGCTGCTTCCGCAGGCGCAGGCGCGAACAGGATCGAGGCAGGAGCCGCAGGCAAGGTCTTCAAGATCGAAGCCAAGGTCGGCCAGACTGTCAGCAAGGGCGATACAGTCATCATCCTCGAGGCCATGAAGATGGAGATCCCCATGGTTTCCCCTGTTGACGGCACCATCGCTTCCATCGACTGCGCAGTCGGTGATCCCGTTGAGGCTGGCTCCCTTCTGGCAACCGTAGACTGAGGGACGTTTATTTAGAGTCAGTTCCCAAGCACGGACGCGTGTTTTTTGGCAGGACCCGATTTCCTGCAGAAAACAAACGGAAACCGGCGGCCGGATCTGATCCCTGACCGGTTATTTCACCAGGAGGCTATATATGACATATATTATCAATACGCTGGATAACCTTATCCACCAGACAGCGTTTTTAAGTCTGACCTGGGGCAATTACCTGATGATCCTCGTCGCTTTTGTCTTCTTATATCTGGCAATCGCAAAGGACTTCGAGCCCCTTCTGCTCGTCCCGATCGCCTTCGGCATGCTTCTTGTCAATATCTATCCGGATATTATGTCAAAGCCTGCGGACGGCTCCCCGGGCGGCCTGCTCTACTATTTCTTTACGCTGGATGAATGGGCGATCCTGCCCTCACTGATTTTCATGGGCGTCGGTGCCATGACGGACTTCGGTCCCCTGATCGCCAATCCCATGAGCTTCCTGCTCGGCGCTGCCGCGCAGTTCGGTATCTTCAGCGCTTACTTCGGAGCGATCGCACTTGGCTTCAACGGAAAAGCCGCTGCCGCGATCTCCATCATCGGCGGTGCCGACGGACCTACCTCGATCTTCCTCTGCTCCAAGCTGGGACAGACCGAGCTGCTCGGACCTATCGCTGTCGCCGCATATTCCTACATGTCCCTTGTCCCGATCATTCAGCCGCCCATCATGCGCGCGCTGACGACAGACAAGGAGCGTAAGATCAGGATGTCTCAGCTCAGACCTGTCTCCAAGCTCGAGAGGATCCTCTTCCCCATCGTTGTTACTGTTGTCGTGTGTATGATCCTTCCCACGACAGCTCCCCTTGTCGGTATGCTCATGCTGGGCAACCTCTTCCGTGAGTGCGGCGTTGTCCGCCAGCTGACCGACACTGCTTCCAACGCTCTGATGTACATCGTCGTTATCCTTCTGGGTACTTCCGTCGGTGCTACCACCAGCGCGGAGGCATTCCTGAATGTCACGACCCTCAAGATCGTCGCTCTCGGTCTTGTCGCTTTCTCGTTCGGTACTGCTGCAGGCTGCCTGTTCGGCAAGGCTATGTGCGTTATCACCGGCGGCAAGGTCAACCCTCTGATCGGCTCTGCCGGCGTCTCCGCTGTTCCCATGGCGGCACGTGTTTCTCAGAAGGTCGGCGCAGAGTACGATCCCAGCAACTTCCTGCTCATGCACGCAATGGGCCCCAACGTCGCGGGTGTTATCGGTACCGCGGTCGTCGCAGGTGTGTTCATGGCCGTGTTTGGCATCGTATGATTATTCGCTTACGGCTTATTTGCTCTTTGCGGACCGGGCGCAGCGTATTTTGTAAAGATTACAAAATACTGTAAAGATTGCAAAATACAAAGAAAGTCCCGGACTGCTATATGCATGTTAGGAGAAAAGAAATATGTCTGAAAATACAATGATTACACCCAAGCCGGTCAAGATCACAGAGACCATCCTGCGCGACGCGCACCAGTCCCTGATCGCGACCCGCATGCCCACCGAGATCATGCTTCCCATCATCGACAAGATGGATGAGATCGGCTACAACGCTGTTGAGTGCTGGGGCGGCGCTACATTTGATTCCTGCCTCCGCTTCCTCAAGGAAGATCCGTGGGACCGCCTTCGCAAGCTGAAAGCCGGCTTCAAGAAGACCAAACTGCAGATGCTGCTCCGCGGCCAGAACCTGCTGGGATACAGCCACTACGCTGATGATGTCGTCGAATATTTCGTACAGAAATCCATTGCCAACGGCATCGACATCATCCGTATCTTTGACTGCCTCAACGACCTTCGCAACCTTGAGACTTCCGTCAAGGCCTGCAAGAAAGAGGGCGGACACTCCCAGATCGCTCTGTCCTATACCATCGGTTCCGCTTATAACGAGCAGTACTGGATGAACATTGCAAAAGATATCGAGAACATGGGCGCCGACTCCATCTGCATCAAGGATATGGCCGGCCTGCTTGTTCCCTACGAGGCCGAGAAGCTGGTCCGCGCCCTTAAGTCCGCGACCACCCTTCCCATCGAGCTCCACACCCACTATACATCCGGCTGCGGCTCCATGACCTACATGAAGGCTGCAGAGGCGGGCGTTGACATCATCGACTGCGCGATCAGCCCCTTCGCCCTGGGTACTTCCCAGCCCGCGACCGAGGTTATGGTCGGCGCATTCCAGGATACTCCTTATGACACAGGCCTTTCCCAGGCTGCCCTCAAGGAGATCGCCGACTACTTCACACCTTATCGTGAGGAATGCCTGGAGAGCGGACTGCTCAGCACTAAGGTCCTGGGCGTCAACATCCGTACTCTCCTGTATCAGGTTCCCGGCGGCATGCTGTCCAACATGGTCAGCCAGCTCGCAGAGCAGGGTGCCAGCGACCGCCTGACAGAGGTTCTCGAGGAAGTTCCGCGCGTTCGCGAAGACCTCGGCCAGCCTCCTCTTGTCACTCCTTCTTCCCAGATCGTCGGTACCCAGGCCGTCATGAACGTCCTGATGGGAGAGCGCTACAAAGTCTCTTCCGCACAGACCAAGGATCTGGTCAGCGGCCACTATGGACGCACCACCCTTCCGATCAACGAGGAAGTCCGCAGGAAGATCATCGGCGACCAGGAGCCTATCACCTGCCGTCCCGCAGATCTGATCCCGCCTCAGCTTCCCAAGTTCGAGGAGGAAGTCGCCCAGTGGAAACAGCAGGATGAGGATGTCCTCTCTTACGCTCTGTTCCCTCAGGTCGCGGTCGACTACTTCAAATACCGCATGGCACAGCAGTCAGGTGTTGACCTGACCAAGGCCGATGCCAAAAACGGAGCTTATCCCGCCTGATCATCATGACACTGTACTGTATGCACAGGCAGGATAAGAACCGGTCCGCTGAACCCGGTCTTTTGCACCGGATCGGGCCCAGGACCTATACGGGGTTCAGCTGAATCTGTACTCAAAGGGCTGTCCGCTTTTGCGGATGGCCCTTTTCTCACTTTTTTCTATTAAAATCCCTGATTATCTGGTATCATAGTAATAGTGTTTTTTATTTCAGGGACTAAATAATTTCCGAGAGATACCGGTTTTGTATTTCATTCCGATGAATTCCGATGGATGTGTTGTGCGATAACAAACCACTGCGTGGTTTGCGGGAGCTCGCAGGAGCGGAGCAGCACGTGGCTTTAATCTTGCTTGTTTGTGAATGCGGGATCATGTCCACAAATATAACTTCATGGGAAGACAGCAGAGGTGGTTTTAATATATGAGGCGATTAAACGTAGTAAGTACCTTAACAGATCTTGAAAGACCTTTTGAGGAAATATCCGGATTTCAGGTCCGGCCGGGAAACTGTATGCTCAGCGGTGCGACAAAGCTGTCAGGGGGTGTGAATTTTACGATCTATTCGGAGAATGCCACATCCTGTGAACTTCTGCTTTTCCGCCGTAAGTCCGAGGTCCCTTACGCGATCATCCGGATCCCGGAGCGTTACCGAACCGGCGGTATTTATTCCATTTTTGTCTATCATCTCAACATTGAGGAATTTGAATATGCATATCGGTTTGACGGACCCAATGATCCGTCCAGGGGACTGGTCTTTGATCGCAAGAGGCTGGTCCTGGATCCTTATGCCAAAGCTGTCACAGGCCAGAGGGCCTGGGGCGCGGCCAAATCATCCGGTGCCTATCACGCCAGAGTTGTCAGGGACTCCTATGTGTGGAGAAAAGCTGATTTTCCCAGAACAAAGATGGAGGACACGATCATCTACGAGATGCATGTACGGGGCTTTACCCGGCATCGTTCCTCCGGTGTGAGATACCCGGGGACATTTGCCGGCATCATCGAGAAGATTCCTCATCTCAAGAGCCTGGGTATCACGGCTGTTGAGCTTCTCCCCATCTTTGAGTTTGACGAGACGATCAATACCCGCACGTTCAACGGCAAGCGTCTTCTGGACTACTGGGGATATAATACGGTCGCCTTTTTCGCGCCTAACACCGCCTATACAGCCTCCATCGAGTACAATGAAGAGGGAAATGAGCTCAAGACCTTCATTCAGCTTCTCAAGGAGCAGAAGATCGAGGTCTATCTGGATGTCGTGTTCAACCACACTGCGGAAGGAGATAAAAAAGGACCTTTTATCTCTTTCAAGGGAGTGGACAACAGCGTCTATTACATGCTGACACCAGGAGGAGATTATTATAACTTCAGCGGGTGCGGGAATACCTTCAACTGCAACCATCCTGCCGTGATCCGATTTATAACGGACTGTCTGCGGCACTGGGTGATCCAGTATCATGTAGATGGATTCAGGTTTGACCTTGCAAGTATTCTGGGGAGAAGGAGTGACGGTGTCCCTCTGGGAGACCCGCCGCTCCTGAGGGCTATATCGGAGGATCCGATCCTTGCCAATACAAAGCTGATCGCGGAACCCTGGGATGCAGGCGGTATGTATCAGGTCGGCAGCTTTCCTGCCTATACGCGCTGGTCAGAGTGGAACGGACGATACAGAGATGCTGTCCGGGATTTTCTCAAGGGCAATTACTGGAATGCCCAGGAAACTGCGGACAGGATCATGGGGTCTCCCGACCTCTACAAGGACGGATATATGGGATTCCGTTCATCTGTCAATTTTATCACCTGCCATGACGGCTTTACCCTCTACGACCTTTTCGCCTACAATCATAAGCACAATGAGGCAAACGGCTGGAACAATGCAGACGGTGCCAATGACAACCGCAGCTGGAACTGCGGGGTGGAGGGTCCTACAGACGATCCCGTGATCCAGAACCTTCGCTTCAAGATGATGCGCAATGCTATCACGGTTCTGATGTGCAGCCGCGGCACGCCTATGATCCTGGCCGGTGACGAATTCGGAAACACCCAGCACGGGAATAACAATTGTTACTGTCAGGACAACGACGTATCCTGGCTGAACTGGGATTATATGCGTCTCAACAGGGATTTTTTCAGGTTCTACAAGAACGTGATCGCTTTCCGGAAAAAACATCCCGTGATCAGCCGTCCGCTGGAACCCGCAGCCTGCGGCCTGCCCGATGTGATCGCATGCGGAGCAAACCCCGATGACCATGTGATCGGAAGATCAAATAAGGTCCTGGGCATTCTTTTCGCCGGACATCTCGAAGGAGATGCGGGCGACGACGTAGTCTATATTGCGATCAATGCCTACTGGGAACCTGTGGAGATCCGGCTGCCGGCACTCACGGCAGGATTGTCCTGGGGCATCAATATCAATACAGACGCAGATGACAATGTCTTTTTCCATAAAAATTCAGTGTTCCTGAAGAGCCCGCTGTTCCTGCTCAAAGAGCGGAGCGTGGCAGTGTTCACACTGTTCCATAAGTGATGTGATTCCCTGAAGAGCCCGCTGTTCCTGCTCAAAGAGCGGAGCGTGGCAGTGTTCACACTGTTCCATAAGTGATACGGCGTTTCCGGCAGGTCTGCTGTCCGGATGCACAGAGACAGAAAGAGGAGGTTCATAGATGAGCGGAACCAGGATTATGATAGTCGATGATGAACAGAGATTGAGAAAGCTTGTGCGGGATTATATGATCCGCGAAGGATATAGTGTTCTTGAAGCCGCCAACGGCCGCGAGGCACTGGATCTGTTTGACAATGAGGGGAATATTGCCCTTATTATTCTCGACGTCATGATGCCGGAGATGGATGGCTGGCAGGTATGTTCCGAGATCAGAAAGACTTCAAAAGTCCCTATCATCATGCTCACGGCAAGGAGCGATGAGAAGGATGAGCTGAGGGGCTTTGAGCTCGGAGTGGATGAATATGTGACCAAACCTTTCAGCCCGCGCACACTTGCTGCGCGGGTGAACGCGATCCTGCGCAGGACTCTGGGCACAGCCGCGGAGAAACAGCTGGAAGCGGGCGGGATCGAGCTGGACAAGGCCGCCCATATCGTCAAGATCGACGGGGAATCCATAGATCTCAGCTATAAAGAATTTGAACTGCTGCAGTACTTTATGGAAAATAACGGCATCGCCCTTTCGCGTGAGCGGATCCTCAACAGTGTCTGGAACTATGACTACTACGGTGACGCCAGGACGATCGATACACATGTCAAAAAACTCCGCAGCAAGCTGGGCAGCAAATCAGCTCTGATCAAGACTGTCTGGGGAATCGGATATAAGTTTGAAGCATGACCTGCAGCCTGTAAAAATGCCGGCTGTGTATAAAACGGCCCGTGTAAAAAGGCCAGTATAAAACCAACTGTTCAAAAAGGCCTGCGTAAAATGTGACCTGTATAAAACAGCCTGTTCAAAGCAGCTGGCTGCATATAAAACAGCCTGAGTAAAAAGAGGAATATTTTTTGGATAAAGAAAGAAAATCCCGGGGCAGGAACGGCGCCGGGATCTCTCTGCGTATGCAGTTCGGCATACTGTTTTTTCTCATGATGATCGGTACGATCCTGCTGGGATATCTGATCAATGGTCTGTTTCTGGAAAAGTATTATGTCTCTGTCAGGACAAGCGATCTGGTCAGGGTTTATGATATGCTCCTGACGGCAGAGAAACAGGATCTGCTCGATTCGGATGAGTTCGACGAGACGCTGCAGGAGGCGCTCAGACGCAGTAATGTCAGCCTTCTGATCCTGGATTCAAGCACCAAGACGGACAAGGTGTGGTCAGCGGATGAGACGCTGATGATAGAGCGTCTGTATGCCAATCTTTTCGGGAGGACTCCCATTTTGTCCGGCGTCGATGACCCGTCGCAGCTAAAAGAAGTACCTGACCCTTCGGAACATTCCATGGATGGTTCTGCGGATGGAGGGATGGACAGCGGCGGAGAAGACACGGACGTCTTCATGGAATATGTGATCACCCAGACTCTCGACGAGGGCAAGTCTTATATAATCAATGTGGTATTAAATCAGCGCAGCAGGACCAGGAGCCTGGAGATGTGGGGGCCGCTCGGAGAGAGCCGGTTCTTTTTATTGCGCTCTCCGCTCGAAGACATTCGAATCAGCGCAGCTGCCGCAAACCGCTTTTTCGGATACATAGGTTTTGCACTTGCGCTGGCGGGTACTTTTCTTGCCTGGTGGCTTTCCAGCGTGATCATGAAGCCGATCCGCCAGCTCACCGATATTTCGGTTCGCATGTCTAACCTGGATTTCAGCGCCAAATATGACGGGAGCGGAAGGTCGGAACTGGACATCCTGGGAAAAAATATGAATGACATGTCACAGAAGCTGGAGGAGACCATCGCGGCTCTGAGGACCGCCAACAATGACCTGCAGAGGGATTTGGACAGGCGGAACCGTGAAGAGGAGATGAGGCAGGACTTCCTTGCCAATGTCACCCATGAGCTCAAGACCCCGCTCGCCCTGATCAGGGGCTATGCAGAGGGACTTCAGGACGGGATCGCGGATGATCCCGAATCCAGGGAATTTTATCTGGATACGATCATCGATGAATCGGAAAAAATGAACATGATCGTACAGAAAGTCCTCATGCTCAACCAGCTGGAATTCGGAGACGGAAGCGTTTCCATGGAGAACTTTGACATAGCGGATATGATCCGGAATTATCTGGAGAGCGCATCACTCCTTGCCCAGCAGGAAAATGTCTCCCTGCGGTTTGAACAGGACAAGCCGGTCTTTGTATGGGGAGACCCTTTCCTCATTCAGGAAGTCTTCCAGAATTATTACAGCAATGCCCTCCATCATGTCGATTTTCCTTCCAGCGTTGATGCCAGTTACGGCGGTGACGGCAGCGACGGCACCAGGAAAGATGAGGGGACTCAGGGATATGAAGGGGCTGCGGAAAAGGTCATCGATATCCGCTGTCAGATCATCGAAGAGAGGGTGCGCGTTATTGTCTTCAATACAGGAAGACCCATTCCCGAAAAATCCCTCCCTCACATCTGGGAGAAGTTCTACAAAGTAGACAAGGCGAGGACAAGGGCCTACGGGGGGTCCGGTGTGGGACTTTCCATAGTCAAAGCGATCATGGACCTGCACCACAGAGCATATGGAGTGGAAAACTATGACAACGGAGTCGCTTTCTGGTTTGAACTGGACCACAGCGGATCCGGCAGCTGAAACAGCTGACACAACTGTCCGGAAATCCGGGCGGGGATGTCTGTGAAAATAACCGGCACAATGAAAAATTGCCGGCAGAGGAGAATGACAGATGACAGCGATCATAGATTATGATGCCGGTAATATCAAGAGTGTTGAAAACGCGCTCCGCTTTCTCGGACATGATGTCGTGGTGACTTCAGACCCCGGGACCATTCTAAGGGCTGACCATGTCATTCTGCCCGGTGTCGGTGCTTTCGGGGATGCCATGCAGCGGATCCGGGGGCTGGGACTTGAAGATACTATACAGGAAGTGGTCCGCAGAGGGACTCCGTTTCTGGGGATCTGCCTGGGACTGCAGCTTTTCTTTGAGGAGAGCGAGGAGAGCCCCGGCGTGCGGGGGCTGGGACTTCTTCCGGGAAAGATCAGACGCATTCCTGACGGAGACGGGCGCAAGGTTCCGCAGATCGGATGGAATGATCTGTCTTTCCCAAGAGAAAGCCGTCTTTTTGCAGGACTTAAAGAGGGATCCTATGTCTATTTTGTACACTCTTATTATCTGGAGGCGGGTGATCCCGATGATGTGACGGCCAGGACAGAATACGGAGTCAGCATTGATGCTGCCGTGGAGCATGGGAATCTTTTTGCCTGCCAGTTCCATCCGGAAAAAAGCGAGAGAGTGGGGATGAGAATTCTTGAGAATTTCATGGCAGTGCAGGGCGTGGAGTAAAGATCATTGACCTGATGGTCATTGACTGTTTTGCTGGTTAGGAGAATCACGGATATGCTGACGAAAAGAATCATTCCCTGTCTGGATGTCAACAGGGGAAGAGTAGTAAAAGGTGTGAATTTTGTCTCTCTGCGCGACGCGGGCGACCCTGTGGAAGCTGGCGAGGCCTATTCCAAAGCGGGAGCTGATGAGCTGGTCTTTCTGGATATTACCGCGACCAGCGACGCGCGGGCAACAGTGGCGGATATGGTCCGCAGAGTTGCCGAGAGAGTCTTTATACCCTTCACAGTGGGAGGGGGAATCCGCACAACGGAAGATATGCGCGCGATCCTGCGCGAGGGGGCCGACAAGATCTCCATCAATTCCGCAGCCATCAACCGGCCTGAACTGATCGCGGAAGGAGCGGAAAAATTCGGAAGCCAGTGCATTGTGGTGGCGATCGATGCCAGACGCAGGCCGTCGGGCAGGGGCTGGACCATCTACCGCAGCGGCGGACGCATCGATACGGGAATCGATGCTGTCGAATGGGCTGTCAGGGCCCAGCAGCTGGGTGCGGGAGAAATCCTTCTCACCAGTATGGACGGCGACGGAACCAAAAACGGATATGATCTGGAGCTGACACGTGCTATTTCAGATGCGGTGGGTATTCCGGTGATCGCCTCGGGCGGAGCCGGAACACTTGAACACTTCCGCGAAGCACTCACAGAGGGCGGAGCCGACGCTGCCCTGGCCGCCTCGCTCTTTCATTTTAAAGAGCTGGAGATCCGCGAGGTGAAGGAATATCTTCATTCCAAAGGCATTCCCGTACGTCTGTAAGTCAGCGCCCTGTTTCCCTGAAATCTGCAGGTTTATATAACCTGCAGGCTTCCACACAATCTGCAGATTTTTATTCAACCTGTAAGTTTTCCATACAACTTCGTTTTTCGTTTTCATATAGAGAGGATTGAGACATGGCCTGGAAGAAAAAGAACTGGATAGAGCGGATCATGGGAATTCGCAAAGAGAAGAACCTGCTCCCGGAACAGGCTGATGAACAAAATGAGACTGAAACTCAGGAGGCTGCAAGCCCGGAAGCAGAGCAGTCTGTAACAGACAATTCCACTACAGAGGAATCCATAACAGAAGAATCTGTAAAAGAGGAGTCCATGACAGAAGAATCCATAACAGAAGAATCTGTAAAAGAGGAGTCCATAACAGAAGAATCCATAACAGAGGAATCCATAACAGAGGAATCCATAACAGAGGAATCCATAACAGAGGAATCCATAACTGGGGAATCCTTAACCGGGGAATCTGAGCCGGCAGCAGAGACAGTGGCAGAACCTGCGGACGAGTTCACAGCTGAGACAGTAGAAGAAGCCGCGGAAGAATCTGCAAAAGAACCTGAAGAGGAGGCAGAAGCCTCAGAGCCTGTGAAAGAAATCATAGCCGGGACAGATACTATGGAAGAAACTGCAGAAGAGGCTGACGCTGAGGAGAAAAACTCCACGAACCAGGAGAATGATCCGGAAGAGACTGCCGGGCAGGTTTCACTGGATTCTCTTGAGCCTGCAGATGTTTTCAGATTCTTCAGGGAGATATCGGCTATTCCACACGGTTCCTTCAATACAGATGGAATCAGTGATTATCTGGAAAACTTTGCCAAAGAGCGCGGTTTGGAATATATAAGGGATGAGCTGGGAAATCTGATCATTTCACGTCCCGGTTCGGCTGGCTTCGAGGACGCTGAACCCGTGGCTTTGCAGGGCCATGTCGACATGGTCTGCGAGAAAGAGGAAGGCATGGATCTCGACATGGATACCCAGCCGATTACCCTGGTGACCGACGGAGTGTGGCTCAGTGCTGAAGGCACGACTCTGGGCGGAGATGATGGAATCGCTGTGGCGATCATGCTGGCACTGCTGGATGACGACTCACTCAAGTGCCCTCCTCTGGAATGCATATTTACAGTGAATGAAGAAGTCGGTCTTCTGGGAGCGGCGGGAATCGATCTCTCCTCACTCAGGAGCCGCAGGCTGATCAACATAGATTCAGAGAAAGAAGGCATCATCACAGCTTCCTGCGGAGGCGGAGCCGAATTGGTATGCACCCTGCCCGCAAAGCGCAAAGAAAAGACAGGCATGGTGGTCACACTTTCGGTCAGCGGCCTCAACGGCGGCCACTCCGGCGATAAAATAGGAGAGGGACGCGCAAACGCGGTCCTGATCCTCGCGCGCCTCTTACACAGGCTCAGCAGGGAAGGGAAATATTTCCTCTGCAGTCTGGAAGGGGGCAAGCGCGACAACGCGATTCCCAGAAACGCCAGGGCAGAAATTCTCTTTAAAGGAAAAATCAGGAGAAAGGAGATTCTGGCAGCCGTAAAATCTTTCGCAAAAGAAGTGAAAGCGGAATATAAGGCGGCAGATCCCGCTCTTGAGATCACGGTCTCCTTCACCGGGAAGGATATGGACGAACGGCGCAGTGTCCTCACGCGAAAAGACAGCATGCGCGTTGTGAACTTCCTGATGATCCTTCCTAACGGTGTCATTGATTATATGCCCGGATACAGGGATATCCCCCGCACTTCTCTCAGTCTTGGAATTGCGGAGATGTCGGAAGAGGGATTCCGTACACATTCTCTCATAAGAAGCAATGTCAATTCCCGGAAGCATATGGTCATGGACAAGGTCACCTGCCTGGCAGAGGTATTTGGAGCTTCCACTGAGGTGCGCGGAATGTATCCCGCCTGGGAGTTTGTCACCGAGTCGGATTTCCGCGCGACTGCAAAGGAGATTTACAAACAGGTGACGGGAAAAGAGGCGGTTGTTGATATCATCCATGCAGGCCTGGAATGCGGTATTCTGTCATCCAAGGTCCCCGGTCTTGAGTGTATCTCTATAGGGCCTGATATCGAAGACATACACACACCTGCCGAGCGGCTTAATATAGAATCCTCTGCCCGGACCTATCGCTATGTCAGGGGAATACTGGAAGCATTTACGGAGAAAGAAAAAAAGGAAGAAATCTGAGCCTGCGGCACCGCGGTACAAAAAGCGGTATCCGGAGAGGTTTTCAGATATAATGCGCCTGTAAATACAGTGCAGACAGGGGGCGTCAAAGATGGCAGCAATCAGCGGAGACTGGCTGGAGGCACTCCGGCCGGAATTCTCGAAACCTTATTACAGAGACCTCTTTGCTTTTGTGCAGGAGGAGTATCGGACCAGGACAATCTACCCGCCCGCACCGGATCTTTTTAATGCGCTTCACGAGACACCTCTGGGGAGTGTCAAGGCTGTGATCCTGGGACAGGATCCCTACCACGGCGAAGGACAGGCCCACGGTATGTGCTTTTCGGTCCGCCCCGGCTGCCCGGCTCCACCGTCTCTTGTAAATATTTACAGGGAACTTCATGATGACCTGGGCTGCTATATTCCGGATAACGGTTATCTGATCAAGTGGTCAAGGCAGGGGGTGCTGCTTCTGAACACGGTTCTGACTGTGCGGGCGCATGAGGCCAATTCCCACCGGGGACACGGATGGGAGCAGTTTACAGATGCCATACTCAAAGCTGTAAATGCACAGGAGAGACCGATTGTCTATATGCTGTGGGGGAGCCCGGCACAGGCTAAGGCCCCTATGCTGACAAATCCCGGGCACCTGATCCTGCGGGCGCCGCATCCCAGCCCCCTGTCTGCCTTCCGGGGGTTTTTCGGATGCCGACATTTCAGCAAATGCAATGCTTTTCTGGAAAAAAACGGGGTCGAACCCATCGACTGGCAGGTAGAAAACCTGTAAAAAGACAGGACTCGCGGCGGGTTACAGTTCAGGCCCTGCTGAAAACAATGCGCCTTTTGTGCATCACTGCTTCGGTGGGACGCTCCCGCTCCGTGAAAAACGCAGCGGATATTACGGCGCTGTTAAACATTAATCTGTCCATTCTGCTTGTATTTCTGCTCGATAGCTGTGTCAG
>CACYTU010000060.1 GCA_902777355.1 uncultured Lachnospiraceae bacterium
TCATTTTCATTCCGGGATCCTTCCAGAGAAAAATTGACAGCCGGTCACGGCAGTTCGAACACTCCCTTATATGGGGAAGCAAAAGCCAGCTAACTCATGGCTGAAGTCACAAGAATGCGCTGGCTAGTCTTTCAAGCCCATTCTTCATAAATTTGAGAAAGCCTGTTCTCCATAGCTTTGAAGAGACTGAGTGCAGGTTCACTGTTTCCTCCATCGGCCTGATAACCGGTCATTCCCGGGCTGGTCAGTACAAGCTCACCTGATTTTGAGGACGCCTTTTGTCCATCGCTGTAAAGGAGGGCCTTGAAAAACGCCGGTACTTGCTTTTTGCAAGCCATGGCGCAGCAAAAAGTTTAGTATCCGCTGTGTTTTTCACGGAGCGGGAGCGTCCCGACGAAACAGCGATGTACAAAAGGCGCATTGTTTTCAGCAGGCTGTAACGCCGATCATTCCCGGGCCGATCATTATAAAGCTTCATTAGTGTCTCCTGCCCTGTTTCATGGTAAAATAAAAGTGCCGCGAGTCGGCCCGATACTAAAAGAGTCTCCCCTATATTGCGACAAGGACACTGAAGCGAAAGGATCAAGCATTTTGAAAAGAACGCTGCCATTTATCTTATCTATATTGATGGTTTTACTGCTCCTGCCCTATCCTGCTTTTGCAGAAAAGCCTGCTGCCCCGAAAAAGCCCTCTGCCCCTGAGAAATCTTCCCAGGAGAAGAACAGGGTTGTCCTGACAATCGGTGAAAACGCCACGCGTTCCGGGCCCCGTTATGATGAAAATCTCGGCATGTGGCAGTATCTGGCGGATCAGGTTGGCGTGGATATTCAGTATGTTTTTCTGACAGATGAGGAGTACGCTGCCAGATTGGCCAGCGGCGATCTGCCGGACATTGTCGCAACAAGCAAAAATCTCTCCAGGATTCTTGATAACGGTGTGGCTCTGAATGCTGATCCCTACCTGGAGGAGTATTGTCCCAATCTCCTCAAGGGAGACGCGCGGGTGACCTATGATGTGTTCAAGCAGCTGGGGTCTGAAGGGGACGGATTCTATTTCTTCCCTGCCAAAATCGGATATAACGGCGTAGGATACGACAACGAGACCAGCACCCGCGGCTATATTGTCCGCTGGGACTATTACAAAGAGCTGGGTTACCCGCCCGTCAACAATGAGGATGATTATCTGAACGTGCTTCTGCAGATGCACAAGAACCACCCCTACACGGAGGACGGTTATCCCACCTATCTGTACGGCGCCGACAACTTCAGCGGTTATGATACCGCTTTCCGGGCCGAACTCAGCCTCGATTACTGGGCTCCCTACAAGTATCAGAACAATATGTTCACTAACGAAATCTATGACGGATATACAGATCCGGCCCACTCCATGTGGTGGGCATGCATGGAATGGGAAAACAAACTCTACCGGGCAGGCAGGGAGGACGGGTCTTACGATCTGGAACTCTTTACCCAGACCCAGGAGCAGTTCGAGGCCAAGTGTGCCCGCGGTCAGTATCTGGGACTGCACAGCGTGAAAAGGACTTTATACAACGAGAGCGTCAAAAAAGATCCGCACACGCTTGCCGGATACAATATCATTCCGACTGCCGCCGCCAATTATTATACCAACGTCTATCAGCTGCTGGGCAACGGCCCCGGCTATATGTGGTTCATTTCAGCCAACAGCCCCCATAAAGAAGAGGCTCTGAGGCTCTTCAATTGCATGTGCGATCCCGATTTCGTGCGGGAACTTACTCTTGGCCGTCGGGGAGAGACATGGGACTACGATGAGGACGGGGTTCCCCGGATGAACGAATACGGCCAGCAGCAGCTGGACGCCTACAAGGCAGGCAGTACCGATCCGGAGAACTATTTTGTCAAGTGGGGAAGCTTCGATATAATGCCCAGCAACTGGCCCCTCCTGCGCGATAATTCACCCCACCCGGACGGACAATCTGTGGATTTCGCCACGATCACCCGTGAATACGAAGCATCTACCATGACCAATAACATCGCTCTGGATATCTGCGAACACTATGGGGTAGAACTGCCTACAGACGCTTTCTACAATGCCGGAGGGCTGGATTTCCGCAATGACTGCGGAGAGGCGATCTCGTCCTGTCTGAGCAGCCTCAGCCGGGACCACCTCCGTATCCTCTCTGAGGCGGATACGCTCCTGCAGGAAGTGCAGGTGGATCTGATCCTTGCTGAATCAGATGAAGAATGGGAAGCGATCCGGGACGAGACGATCCGGAAACTGGTCGGGATGGGCGAACCTGAAGTCTTCAGGGATTATCAGAAAATGTGGGATAAGGCAGCGGACGTCGTCGTTCCCCTGGTCCGGCAGATGCAGATCAGGAACGGAGTGGAACCTTATGCGCCGGAAGATTACGCTGATCACGGGAAGGGAACGGAGGTGAGCCGGCCATGAAACAAAAGCTGAAATCACTCCAGATCCGCATGCTGCTGCCCGTGATCGCCATGACCCTGCTCATCGTCGCAATGCTGACCACCCTGTTTTCCCGCGCCTACATCAGCATGATCCTGCAGCAGGAACAGGAAGTCAACGCCGCCGGCTTTGACTCAATCACCCGGTCGATCACCCCCCTCATCGAAACATCTATCAGTGAAGTCCGGAACATCATTACGGACAGCCGGGTGTCGGGCTACGCAAGACTGCAGTATACCTCTCAGGTGGACCTGATCCATGCCAGGATCAGCTGCAAGGATTATCTGAGGACAGAAATCGAGCGGCACGAAGGGATCTTCGGCCTGCTTTTTATGCGGCAGGACGGAAGCCTGTTCGGAGCACTGCCGGAGGGAAACTTTTTTCTGGACGATCCCAGGGACAATCCTCTTTCGGAGGACATGAAAACACAGATCCTGAATGCTCCCCGCGGGCAGACGATCTGGGCCGGTCCTGTTTCGGGGGCTTCTCTGTACGGATTTGAAAACAAGAATACACCTAAAAACATCATGATCGCCGCCTGGAAATCCGTGGACGCAAGTTACGGTGAGTGCTATGTGATGGTGTTGATGGACGAGTCCATTTTTTCAAAATTGTTTGCGGCAATGGAGGACGGAAAAAGCACCTGGCATCTCTTTACGCCAGATCAGACAGAAATCTACCACACGGGCCGGGATTCATGTACCGACCCCGGACGGCTCATAAGCGAGAGCAACAGCGACACGGTCTTCCAGGATGAGAACGGGAATCCTGTGAGCGCTTTTTCCATGACATTAACATCCCCTGATTGGACCCTGGTCAGGGAAGTTTCCATGGGGAATTACGAACAGGTGATCCGCCACGTCCGCAGAGCGATCTTCCTCATCGCCCTGGTGGTATTCCTGATCGCCCTGACTCTCTACCGCCTGTGGCTCAAAGCGTTCATGCTTCAGTTCAACGCGCTGCTGAAAGGGATTATCCGAATGGGCGAAGGCCAGCTGGATCCCGTCTCGTCCGCCCCCTTCACAATCGGGGAATTTGAGACGATGCAGCAGGAGATCGACCGGACCAGCCGCGCCCTGAACCAGCAGATGGATACGATCCGCCGCATGGAGCGTGAAAAAGCTGAACAGGAGAATATGATCAGGCAGCAGGAGCAGATCGTAAAGGAGCTGAGAACCGCCAGACAGATCCAGAAAAGTGTGCTGCCGCATATTTTCCCGCCCTTCCCGGACCGGAAAGAGGTCGACCTGTTCGCGTCCATGGATCCTGCCAAGGACGTAGGCGGCGATTTTTACGACTTCTACTTTATCGATGAAGATCATTTGTGCCTGGTCATAGCAGATGTGAGCGGCAAGGGAATCCCGGCTGCCCTGTTCATGATGCTCTCCAAGAGAATTCTTGAAGATTTTGCCAGGCAGGAACACTCTCCGGACCAGATCCTGGAGAAAGCCAACGAACTGCTCTGCGACAACAACCAGGCCGAAATGTTTGTGACCGTCTGGCTGGGCATCCTGGAAATCTCCACCGGCAGACTGACTGCCGCCAACGCCGGACATGAATATCCGGCCATATTCAAAAAAGGCGGCTCCTTCGAACTCTATAAAGACCAACACGGCTTCGTCCTTGGCGGAATGGAGGGCATGCGCTACAAGAGTTATGACCTTCAGATCAGACCGGGAGACAAACTCTTTGTGTATACGGACGGCGTTCCGGAAGCGACCAACGCCGGCGGGGAACTGTTCGGTACGGACCGCATGATCGCGGCGCTGAATTCCTGCGCCGGTGACAGCCCCGAGCAGATCCTCCACAAGGTTAAAAATACCGTGGATACTTTCGTCGGCAGCGCCGAACAGTTTGACGACCTGACCATGATGTGCCTGGAATACAAAGGACCGGAATAAAGAGACTGGAATAAAGGGACCGGAATAAAGGGACCGGAATAAAAAGACAGAGCATCCTGAGGAGAAAGAGGGTCAGGAAATGGACATAATGCGTTTTAAAATGCCGGAAGAGGAAATGCCGGTGGAAAAGCAGATTCTGTTTTTCAAGGAACAGTTTGAAAGATTTCTTTCTTCAAAAGTGCTCGCGGATGTGCTGAAAATACTTGGGACAGATCTGAAAAGCCTGAAGCCTATGTATGACGGACGGCATCACAAAGACGGGAAGATTGTAGAAACGCAGCTGCTGGAGAACAGAGATGATCTGGAACCGTTCAGGGAAAAGCTCTATCCCTTGCTAGATGAGCTTGGTTTTTTCCGGATCAGTAAGCCTCTTCATGCGGAAAACAGCCGCATTCTGATTCTTGGCGGAAGCCTGAATACCTGTTTCGTACGAAGCAGGCACGCAAAGACGATCATAAATTCTTCAACCCGCAGTGTAGACGGACTCGCCTGTTACCGTCCGGTCAATCCGGTGGAGCGAAAAATGTCGAAATACAATTCCTTTGCGGATACGGAGTTCGGAGTCCTCTCCGATGCCCTGGCGCAGGTATTTGGTCGTTCCGGACAAGTTTATGAGGATGATTTCCAGACCAACCGGAATATCAACAGTATCTCCTGTATAAGGACCTATCCACGCAGCGGTGATGAATGCGGTCTCCATGTGTTTGCGGCACCGTCGTCAGAGCCTCATATAAGGCGCGCAGACACTGCCGACACCATCCGCTTTTATCTTGAGCATGCAGAACTTCAACCCCCGGAATCACTTCTTTTTATAACAAGCAACCGCCACTGCAACCGCCAGTTTCTGCAGATCCTCAATGCCATGCTGGCGTCCCGGACCGTGATCCCTTTTGATATCATAGGATGCACACCCGATCATCTCATCGTGAAAAAAGAAACCTATATAATATTCCAATTCATTCAGGATCTGATCGGCATCATCGACTGGATCGAACGATTTCAAGCCGAATTCTGCTGATATACATGAATTGCACAGAAAAAAGAGATCCATATAAAAAAGATCCGTATAAAAAAGATCCATATAAAAGAGATCCATATAAAAGAGATCTGTATAAAAGAGATCCGTATAAAAGAGATCCGTAATTCAAGACTTGCCCGCCAAACCGGCAGTTTACTGTTTTAGACAATGTCATAGGGATCGACTTTCAGATAGCACTCCGCGTACTTGACAGATTCCCGGCTGAAGAGCTGTTCCCCTCTGAGCCTGTTCAGTGAGGTAATTGAATCCCTCTGTTTGATCTGGTCTTCATGGAATTCAATCAGTCTGCGTTTTTCATCAATGCTGTCCGTGATGTCGATAAAGTGGGTAGGCTGGTGAAAGGGCTCGAACACTTCGTAAATGTAGCAGTCAGGAGCCGCCTTCTGTTTTTTCATAGCCATGCAGCACATTTCACAAGCCGCCCTGTGATCCGCATGCGGACTTTTATGCCAGGGCAGGAACACCTTGGTGTAAAGCGTGAAATCAATCTGGTCTGCCGCCTCGTAGTGCCCGGGCAGTGTAGTGTCTTCATAGCCCAGCCATACTGCCCTGCGCGGCTTTACGTAATCCATTTCAGCGTCGAACTGCCTCCTTCGGATCACGGCTTCTTCCTCAAAGCTTTTTTGGTGATTGCCATGGCTTCCATCGCTGATCACATATATATCTGTCTGGCCCGGCACCATATGCAGAGCCGCAAAAGCGCCCAGGCATTCATCGTCCGGGTGCGGTGCTATGACAGCAATTACATCATCCTTTTCAAATTTCAATTCCTGAATCATAGTCTCTCCTTTTCTACTCATATCTGTGGACATGACCTGCTGTTCACAAACATTTCTACTCATATCTGTGACCATGACCTACTGTTTCACAAACATGTATAAATAAACTGCGCATTGCTTCGCGCGTCACGCGCTCTCTCATCGTTCCTGCTCACAAACTGCGGGTCTTTTCTTCTCACGCCCTACGCGGAGACAGGGGAAGGTTCTTTGTCTCCTCCGAAGACCGGGGGGAGACAAAGAACCATCCCCTTCCCTATGACTGTGCGCCTCAAACTACGTATGATTAAGCTGCCCGCTGTTACGGGAATAACTATAAGCAATTATACCTTCTTGACCCCTAGTTGTCATTCTTCACTATCTTTAATGATGCCAACGGCCATTTCAAAACAGCGGCATATATTTTCCCTCATTTCTCTTAGGTTATTTTAAGTTTCATATCAGATAATATCCCCGGATAAAGAAAGTGAGGTGACGATGCATATGAAATCCGGTATCGAAGAAAAAAAGGAAATCCATTACCGGCACGAATGGAAACACGAAATCTCCTGGTCTGATCTGCTCTCTATCAGGCAAAGGCTGCGGGCAATTGCCAAACCGGATCCACATGCAGTGGATGGAAGGTATCTAATCAGAAGCCTGTATTTTGACAATCTGAATGACAAGGCACTTCGGGAGAAAATCGACGGGGTAAACAGACGGGAAAAATTCAGGATCCGCTACTACAACAATGATCCTTCTTCTGTCATTCATCTTGAAAAAAAGAGCAAGCTGAACGGCCTGGGGACCAAGTACTCCGCTCCCCTGACAGCAGAGGAAGCTCAAAAGATTGTGGACGGTGATATCGACTGGATGCTCCGTTCTCCCCACTCCCTGATCCAGGAGCTGTACTGTAAGATGCGTTATCAGGGAATCCGGCCCGTGACGATCGTCGATTACACCAGAGAGCCCTTTATTTACAGCCCCGGCAACGTCAGGGTCACATTCGACTATGACATCCGGACGGGAATGAGATGCACGGACTTCCTGGATCCGGATTGTGTGACTGTTCCGGCAGGCGATGCGGGAATCATTCTGGAGGTGAAGTGGGATGCCTGGCTGCCGTCGATCATAAGGGACGCGGTCCAGACACCCGGAAGGCGGGTCTGTGCCTTTTCCAAATACGCCCAGTGCAGGATTTACGACTGAAACGCCCGCTTACAGATATATTTTTTACGACTGTAGAAAGAGACAAGGGACGGTTCTTTGTCTCCCTCATCTCAGTAAAAGAGACAAGGGACGGTTCTTTGTCTCCTCAATCTCAGATAAAGAGACAAGGGACAGTTCTTTGTCTCCTCAATCTCAGAGCAGAAAAAGAGCCGTCTTCTTCCGGCTTCAAAAGATAAAGATAAGATAGATAAGATAAGATAAGGATTAAATAAGGAAAAGATAAAGGAAAAACAGGAGGCAATATGACATTCTCAGAAATTTTCAAATCAAGTTTTTTATCAAATGTTACCGCTGTCAGCATGTTTGATATGGTGCTCGCGCTTGTTCTGGCCTTCGGCCTCGGAGTATTCATTTACCTGATCTACAAAAAGACCTACGCGGGCGTCATGTATTCGTCATCTTTCGGTGTAACTCTTGTGGCACTCACCATGATCACGACACTTGTGATCCTTGCCGTGACCAGCAACGTAGTACTCTCTCTCGGTATGGTCGGTGCTCTTTCTATCGTCCGCTTCAGGACCGCGATTAAAGAGCCGCTCGATATTGCCTTCCTTTTCTGGTCCATCGCCGGCGGCATAGTCCTGGCAGCCGGAATGATTCCGCTGGCTGTATTCGGCAGTGTGCTGATCGGCCTCATTATTCTGTTTTTTGCCAACCGGAAAGAGAACACAAATCCCTACATCATTGTCCTGGAATGCGGCGGTCATGACAGCGAACAGAAGGCAATGGCTTTTCTCAAAGAAAGAACCACTAAATGCACTGTCAAGAGCAAAACCGCCCGCAAAGGCAGCGTGGAACTCAATCTTGAGATCAGACTCAAAGATGACAACACAGATTTCGTCAATCAACTGTCAGAGCTGGAAGGCGTAGGCAGCGCGGTATTGGTGAGCTATAACGGAGACTACATGGGCTGATCTTGAGGAGGAAAAAAACATGTCAACGCAATCAACGCAAACTACACTGGATAAGATCTGCGTTGCCATCGTCGTATGCAGTCTCCTTTTGACGGCGCTGTTTATAAACGGTGAATCTCTGGGAATCACAAAAATCGTAGATGAGGACGCGGACCAGAATTCTGATACGGAATATTTCACTTCCAAAGACCAGGACGGGGACTGGGACAGCTCAGAGGCGACCGTGATCACATTAAAGGGTAATGAAGCCGTCATCTCCGGAAACGGCGCCTATACAAGTGACGGGAACGTAGTGATCACGAATGCCGGGTACTACGTAGTTACCGGCTCTCTAACTGATGGTTATCTGTCGGTAGACGCCTATGATTCCTCCAAAGTCTTCATTCGGCTCGATGGTGTAGAAATCAATTGCAGCGACGATGCATGCATCCGGGTGGATAAGGCCGACAAAGTCTTCCTGACACTCGCGGAAGGCAGTCATAATACCCTGAACAGCGGCTCGACATACTCGGACCAGGCTCTCAGCGACGGGACAGACGGAACTTTTTTCGCCCATGATGATCTGACGATCAACGGCAGCGGAAACCTCACGGTGAACGCAGCGTACAGACATGGAATAGCTGCCAATGATGACCTTGTCATCACAGGCGGAACGATCACCGTGACTGCCGCGGCGGACGCCATTCACGCAAATGACAGCCTCCGCATCAAGGAGGCTTCGATTACAGTCGATGCGGGTGATGACGGTCTTGTCACTTCCAATGAAAAAGAAAACGGATATCTGTATATAGAGTCCGGAACCATAAATGTGACAGCTGCGGATGACGGCATCCACACGACCGGAGAAATAACGCTGGCAGGCGGAGACATTACCGTTTCCGCAGGAAATGACGGAATTCACTCCGATACTTCCATATATATCCGGAACGGAACATTGCTGATCGACAAGTGCTATGAAGGAATTGAAGCACTGATCATTGATGTCTCCGGAGGAGATATCACCATCTACCCCACAGACGACGGTTTCAACGCCAACGGCAACAGTGACAGCCAGATTGGTGCAGGAGGCATGGGCGGCGGCATGGGAAGAGGCAAGGGTGATCGGGGAGGCATGCATGACCCTCAGGATACAGGCTCCGGGGCTTCGACCGGAGATATGCCGACTCCGCCCGATATGAATTCCACTACTTCGGCAGGAAATATGCCGGCTCCGCCCGATATGGATTCCACTACTTCGGCAGGAAATATGCCGGCTCCGCCCGATATGGATTCCACTACTTCGGCAGGAAATATGCCGACTCCGCCCGATATGAATCCCACTACTTCGGCAGGAAATATGCCGGCTCCACCTGACACGGATTCCGAGGCTTCGACCGGAGATATGCCGACTCCACCCGATATGAATTCCAATGTGAATTCAGATATGAACTCTCAAATGAGCTCCGACACGAACTCTCAAATGAGCTCCGACATGAATTCTCAAATGAGCTCCGACACGAACTCTCAAATGAGCTCCGACACGAACTCTCAAATGAGTTCCGGTATGAATTCCGGGGATGGCAATTCAAAGTCGTCCACTGCCGCTAATGATGAGGAAACCTACATCAGCATCAGCGGCGGGACTATCAGGATTATCAATGAAGCCGGCAATGACGCTGACGGTCTCGATTCCAATGGCGATATTTTCATAAGCGGCGGATCCATCTACGTGAGCCTTCAGGGCTCCGGGTCTAACAACGCTGTTGACTTCGGCAGCGAAAGCGGCGGTGTTGCTGAAATCTCCGGGGGCACGATCATCGCATGCGGAGCTTCGTCCATGGCAGAAGCATTTGATTCCTCTTCTACACAGGCTTCCATACTCTACAATACCAGCACAGTGGCGGAAGCGGGCACCACACTTTCAATCAAAGATACAGAAGGCGACATACTGCTGTCCTGGGAAGTTCCCTGCAGCTTCTCCTCTGCCCTTGTGAGCTGTCCGCAGCTTGAAACAGGCGGCACATATACTGTCTCGATCGGAGATGATACAGTAGAAATCACCTTGGAAGAAATCTCCGCCTCCTATGGTGACGCACAGAGCAGTATGTTCGGTGGAAAAATGAACTGGGGCGGTATGAGGCCCCGGGACGGTGGATTTGACAACAACACGAATATGAATCAGGACGGCGTGTCCTCCGGAACTGCCTCCACAGGCAGCACAGATTCAGCGGCTGCGGATTTTTCAAAAGATATGCATAGAAGACCTGAAGACAGCCAGATGCCATCAGATATAACAGAAATGCCCGGCACTAGCCAGGATGGTTCAACACAGACAGGCCAAACGCTATTTCCATCTGATATAACAGGAATGCCCGGCACAAACCAGGATGACTCAACACAGTCAAGCCAAACGCCATCTGATATGGCAGAAATGCCCGGCACCAGCCAGGATGGTTCAACACAGGCAGGACAGATGCAGGACAACCATTTGCCCTCCGACACGAGCCACGGAGGAATGACAGGAAACTCCTTGCAGCAACAACAGGACCAGCCTCAGGAGGAGGAAGATCAGGCTGACGAGTCAAAGACAAAAGCAGAACCGGTGGATCCGAAAACCTGGTATATCCTGGGTGGCTGCACACTACTGCTGATCGCAGGAATCGCAATCGGCAAACTTTATAAAAGACATTAATTAACGCCGGTACAGCCAAACTGCATAGCCGTCCAATTACTTAAATCAATTACATCAAAATTACCCCCGCGCCAAATGTTATGCTGCCTGCTTTATGGCAGCATATCTGCCCGGTGCGGGGCATTATTATGAAAAATGAGATAGAGAACCATCCCCTTCCTGTCTCCTGTTATTTTGAAAAAAGAGGCAGAGAACCGTCCCCTTCCTGTCTCCTGTTATTTTGAAAAAAAGAGACAGAGAACCGTCCCCTGTCTCTTTTGGGAACGTTCTCTGTCTCTCTCTGTCTGTTTTCTGTCGTTTAAGTGAATATCTGGTATTTAGTGGGCATCAATTGCCTCTCCGCCATTGTTGACCACATCCAGATACCATTCATTCATAATCTCGTTAATTGTGGGACTGCCTTCAGGAACATTTGCCTTGAAAAGGACCTCATAGCTGTCACCATCTTCAAATTCATGGACCTCCCTGACCAGGTTCTGTCCATCAGGGTCAAAGAAGAAGTCATAACGCACCTTTTCATCCGGAACTGTGAAGACAACATACTCTCCGTCAGGAGCCTCAATGTCGCCCGCATTTTCGAAGGAAACGCCTTTGAATTTCTCAAGATGAGGCGCCGGATCAACAGCCGCGGGTCCCCACACACCATGTTCCAGGGAAGAAAGGGTATAGCCTGTAAAGCCCTGGTAAGCAATTCTTGCAAGATAAATATCGAGGTTAGTGTTGCTGAGTTTATCCAGAATCAGGCCGTTATCATTTACGAATGTTTCGGGAACTGTCGATGCCCACTCATTGAGCTTGCTCCACACTTCCATATCCTCGTCAGTGATATCGGACTCCCGTGCGATCCGGACATCTGTCGGATGGTACTGAATAAAGTATGTGCCGTCCTCGTTTCTGGCGATCACATCCTCTCCGGACATATCATCACATTGTTTCTCGTGAAGAGTCTCCTCATTTGTGGTTCCGATACTGAACAGCCAGCCAAGACCATACTCTTCTTCTCCCTCAGCCTTTGCGGCATCAAGAGAAGCCTGCTCATACACTTCAAAAAGGATTCCGTCCTCATTGTCCTCAGCAGCTTTGACGTTCAGCAGATCATTATATGCAGTCGGAACGGACAGCACATACTCTTTATTCGTGTACTGCACGACATCCTCTGCTGCGACAGCTGCTGTTGCCGCTTCCGCCGCCACGGAAGTCTCCCCGACAGCCTCTTCAGCCGGAGCTTCTGTTGCCGCTTCCGCAGCTGCTAAAGTCCCCCCGACAGCCTCTTCAGCAGGAGCCTCTGCTGCCGCTTCAGAAGTCCCCCCGACAGCCTCTTCAGCAGGAGTCTCTGCTGAAGGTGTCTGCTGCTCCTCTGCGGGAGGATTCCCCGCGGGAGCATTCGAAGAAGCCGATCCGCAGGCTGCCAGGCTCATTGCCAGCAAAACAGCGGGAATCATTGCTGCAATCCTGTTTTTCATCATGTTTATTACCTCCTGAATAATTAGTTGTAAAAAAAGTTATAAAAAAGCGCGTCTTCCTTTTTGTGCAATTCTTTAATCAGTTCCTTTTGGAAAAGACTTCTGTCAATTTCCTTTGGAAAAGGCTTTAGTCAATTCCATTTGGAAAAGCTTTAGTCAATTTCCTTTGGAAAAAGCTTAGTCAATTCCATTTGAAAAAGATTGTGAAAGGCTGCTCTTTTTACTATGATTAACATCATTTTTTCGTAATAATCGCTCTCTTATGCGTGCCTTTTCCAATCGCTCCTTTCTCATCGGATGCCGCTACGTTGAAGAGAATCTTCCTGCCATCGATTTCAGCGATCTCGACTTCACAGGTCACCTTTCCTCCTTCAGGGGTCGCCGCGAAATGCTTGACTTCCACTGCCATACCGACAGAGCCTTTCCCCTCTTCCAGATTCTGTGCCAGCAGATCCGCGCAAGTAAGTTCCATCAGGTTGATCATGCTGGGGGTGGAGAAGACATGAGGCAGCTCAACCTGGGGAAGCTGGCTGTCCAGATGATCCGCGCACATCTCAGCTGTGACATTAATGCTAATTGTGTTCTTCATCCCTACTTTTAATTCCATAGCAACTTTCCTTTCTAAAATTAATAATGTGTCTGACCAGCTTTATTTACAGCTGTATATAACGTATCCAAACTATTTTTATATCCCAAAAGCTTTTGTATTCAAAAAGTTTGTGCTACAATACCTCCTGTTTATACAGGAGGTTGAAAGCAAAATGTACAAATCCATTCTGAAAGACAACAGGTTTAAAGTCTTTTTTGCTGTGTTTGTCATGGTCGGCTGGGCCATGGCTTACCCGCTGATCAAACTGGGCTATCAGGAATTCCAGATTGACGGCGCTGATCTCGGCGGCAAGATCCTGTTCGCAGGCATTCGTTTCTTTCTGGCAGGAACGGCTGTGACCATCTTCAGCCGGCTTCGAAAGATTGATGCCGAAATCTCAGACAGAGGCACCCTGGGCTGGCTGTTCCTTCTGGGTCTGGTCAACACTGCTCTCCATTACATGTTCGCCTATGTCGGTCTGGGCTTTAACAGCAGTGCAAGATCCACGATTCTGGACTCCATGGGAGGTTTCCTGCTGATCATCCTCTCAACGGCAATCTTCGCGGATGACCGCATGACCTGGAAAAAAGCCCTCGGCTGCGTTCTGGGTATTGCCGCGATCGTCTCCATCAACATCAATCCCGGCGAAGATTTCTTTGCTGATATTACAATGCGGGGAGACGGAATGATCCTTCTCAACGCATGCTGCACTGCCTTCGGCGGGCTCATCACAAGAGTCATTTCCAGAAAAATGAATATCACCCGGGCAACCGGATACAGCATGCAGATCGGCGGCGGTCTTCTCATAGCGGCAGGACTTCTGGCAGGTCCCCGCCGGCCATGGACGATCACAGGAAAGGGCATCTTCATCTTATTTTGCCTGATTATGATCTCCGCTGTCTGCTTTGGCATTTACAATGCCCTTCTGTCTGTGCATCCCATCAGCGAGATTGCCATCTACAACGCCCTGATCCCTGTTCTGGGAGTCATCTTCGCCGCCCTTCTGCTGCACGAAGAACTCCGCCCCCAGTATATCATCGCTGTCATCATGGTCGCTCTCGGTATCCACGTGGCAAATCAGAAATAGCCGCAGAATTTCCGGGCATGCCGACAAGGGTACTTTGTATATACCTGCCGGTTCGGATGCTTTTTAGCTGCATGCCGGGCGCAGGTGCTCTGTTCTGATTCCTTTTCCCTAAGGTATTATACAAAATATATCCCGAAATATCTATTCTTTAACAGGATTCCGTCATGAAAGACCTGACCGGGCAAAGACCTGACCGGCACACGGGGCGGAAGACGAAATATATAAATCCTCGAAAAAAACGGCACCCCATGGTGGAAGGGTGCCGTTTTTTAATATTTCAGAATTACAAAAAACAGTATTTTATATGCTGATTCCGTCAGTTTTTTTTTAAGACTACCTTGCGATCCGCCTTTCCCGGTTTGTTTCTACTACACCGGAACATATCAGTTTATCACTTCTAAAGAAGAATACAGCAACACATTCAACTGATCATATCATGCTACCACTTCTAAAGAAGAATACAGCAACACATTCAACTAATCATATCATGCTACCACTTCTAAAGAAGAATAACAGGGCAATCAACGAACCATGTGCATCATCAGTAATATCCCTGACCGTTACACCAGGAGCAGTATACTTTCCCTTCTCCTTCACACAGTACGCACCGGCCATGCTCAAATGACCTTAAAACGCCCTTGATATTTTCGTCCAATTTTCCAGTTCCTTTGCAGTCAGGACAAGTCACAAGACCCACTCCGTTACAATGTGTGCACACCGTACGATTAGGAACTATTTCGTCAGAACCGGAAACATACTCTGCTGTCTCATTGTTGCAGTGGGGGCAGTCGACCCGTAAATGATCCGCCAGGACATAGTCTGTCACCAATACAGGAATCATTCCGGATGCTCTATAGGAGGCTCCTCCACCGGGGATATCGTCAATCGTGAAATTATAAACAATATTCCCATTATGTGCAATAGCCCCCACATAATCTTCGTTCACGTTACAGGAAGCCAGCGTATTGCCGTCCAGATCATTAATATAAATAACTGCGTTTCTCAGTTCAATTACATCATAGTCACTCGAAAGATTTAAAATCGAACCTTCTACTACCAGTTCAGTCCCCTGCTTTGTCCAATACCTATTGGAAGGCATATAAAACAGCGGGCTGTCATCTGTATCCCTGTCGGATGCGATGGCACTATCCGGGGAACCATTAACTGCATGTCCGTCTCTTTCTTTATTGCCGCATCCGATGTTCAGAACACTGAGAAAAACCAATACAGCAACAATTAAGCAGGGGAATCTCTTGTGGGACATAAAACCGATCATATTTTTCACCGCCTTTCCTTACGTCATAAATACCTGGCTTCTATGATGTAAGGATAGCATTGGCAGACCGGATCTTTTGAAAAATGTTTCCGCGGTGGAGAATAAAGGTTGGTCAGGATACTTGCCGTCTTGTTTACGTCTGCTTTTCCACTGCTTCTTCAGCTTCACTGCTTTTCCAGGTGCTTTATTCACATTTTTTCCATACGGGTTTATCGGCATACAGCGATTCCAGATGAATATTCTTTTCACTCATCCTCTCTAAGATTGCCTTCACCACTACATCCCGTCCCACTATTGTAATATTATCTTCCGCATATAACCGGTAAGCGGGATTGTCTTTATCAATGGATGTATTAGAGCCGATCCTGAAGGTGTCATCAGCCTCGTTATTGTGAATGATCGTGTAATAATCAGCCGGGTTGCTATACCCGTCAGGACTGAATTCCTCTGTGTTCAGGTAGTAAGAAGCAAGGGTATATCCCTTATCCCAATCAGAAAGATCAGGGTCATTGGCTGCTTTGAAATTGCTGAAAGCGGCTGAATATATACGGAAAATCTCTCCATTGTCATCGACCTTGTAATAGTCAGCACCATGATCAAACGCACCGCCGCTGCCATCACAGATAACCACGCCCGACTGGTTTAACTGAACACGGCTCCTGCTCCAGGAATCCTTGCCAAAGGCAATATTCAGCTGATCCTGAGCACGGTCGTAATGGATGAGATACCACATTTCAGTCGATTCTGAAATCAAAAAGTTTTCACCCACGATATGCAGCGCCAGGACAGGGTTCTGACCCTCATCCAGGATGGAATATTCCACCTGTTTAATGGAGGCACGCCCGGATCCCTGAGAGTTTTCCGCATTGACCTTGTCTGCTTCTTTTTGAAAAACCTCAATTAAATCATCCAGGCTGTAAGACTCACCGTCTTTGAATACTTCCGGTGGGAGAAAATTGGCGATGTCAACATCAGCAGAGTGATAGACCACAGTGCGCTTCTCTTTTATGAAATCCTCATATGCGGAAACTGCTCCTGCATCCGCTATTGCCTCGCCTTTACTGCCCTCCGCAGGACTTACTGCTTTGACGTCAGTCTTCTCACTGTCATAAAAAGTCGGCGCCGCACAAGCGGTTAAGGCCATGTTGGCCAGGATAAAAAAGATAAGACTGAAAGCTGTGACTGATTTACTGATTCTTTTCATGTGCGGTTCCTTTCTGAGACCTGTGTGCGGTTTCCTTTAGAGACCTGTTCATATGCGATTTCTTTTTGGGACTTATTGACATCCAGTGCATCCATTGTTACGGACGCCTGAAATCCTCTGTATCCGATGTTACCGGCACCTGAAATCCTCTGTCAAATCTCTGGATTTCTCTTCTGCTGTCTGTCCCTGCGCTGCCTCAGACTCTTCAGCAGCGGCAGCGGCCACTAATACTGCAGGCTGGTTTTTCCCGCTGTTTAGACCAGCTCCGTATGCCTCTGTTGAAAACAGCATTGCCATCACCAGGCAAATTACAATTGCTCTTTTCATCATGCCCTCCTTCTGTTGAATTACAGCAAAACAATCAAGACTCGCTTTAAAACATTCAGTCAAAGATTAAGAGAACAGCTGAATATACAGTCAGTATACTTACAATAAATTATCGAAACGGCGCGTAAAACCCCGGCCGACCATAGTCGTCCGCGGGATACAAGCGCCTCATAGCCGCGTCAGCGGTGTCTTTTCTTACTGTACTTT
>CACYTU010000061.1 GCA_902777355.1 uncultured Lachnospiraceae bacterium
CAAGAGACTGAACATGACCATCGACGATCTCGACATCTATGAGGCAAATGAGGCATTTGCAGCACAGTCTGTCGCAGTCGGCAAGGATCTGAAGTTCGATCTCAACAAACTGAATCTCACCGGCGGTGCAATCGCTCTCGGACATCCCGTAGGCGCTTCCGGCTGCCGTATCTTCGTCACTCTGCTTGCCAACATGGAGAGAACAGGCGCCAAGACCGGTCTTGCAACTCTCTGCATCGGCGGCGGCATGGGCTGCTCCTGCATCGTCAGAGCACTTGACTGATCATTAATCTGAATATGCCAGGTTGACTGCGATCAAATGAGGTCTCAGTCATGGTATAGTGGGATTGCTTTTAAAGATTGTTAAATGACAGCTATTCAGGAACAGGATGACTGTGAACTGATGCCATGAGATGATCAGGATGAAGTGATCAAATAAAAGATTATAATTGAATGATCAGAACCTAATGATCAAATAAAAGAGGCTGCTCATTGCTGAACTATTCAGCGAATGAGCAGCCGTTTTTTTTCAGCCGGAATTTCTTTCAGCTGGTTTTTCTTTTCTATGTTAGTTTCAGGTTCTTCTGCGGGGAGGGCGTCTGCTGCCGCTGTCTCTGTTTCTGCGGTAGGAAGTTCTGTCCCTGTTTCTTTCCAGTGTATTGGTTCTCGATTTTGATGAAGAGCTTCCGGCCCTCTGTCTTTGCTTTCTTCTCCTGTCTCGTCTGTTCCTCTCATCGATCATACTGCGGATAAAGAATATCACACACAAGATAATGGAGACTGCGAGTATAAGCGGCAGGAAGAGCAGGATGTTGAGATAGATTGAGCCGTGTGCCCCTGTGTGGGCAAGGGAAAAGATCAGGGATCTGAAGCCCTTTATTTTCTCCGCGACTGTATTTTCCTTGTCAGAATCCTTTTTTTCCGATTCATGAAACAGCACGTCTGCGGTTGCAATCTCATAATCATTGAACTTGTAGTGGATCACTCCCAGTTTCCTTGTTCCGTTGTCCAGAATGTGAGAAGGATCTTCACCGGAAGAGCCGTCGCCCTGTTCGTAGGTAAAGCCTGTGATTTCGGCATTCAGGTCTGAAAAGGAGGATTTTTTCGGAATCATCAGAGTAGCATCTTCGGGAATCCGGCAGGAAGAAGCTGTTCTTCCGAAAATATCATCTCCGGACGAGAGAAAATCGGGTGATTTCATCAGGAACCGGGTTTCTTTTTTGGCAATTTTGACCCTTTTGAAATTCTTAAACCCATACTCCAGAAGATCCATCGTGTCGTAGTACTCATAGGGTGGTTCTTCCCTCATGATCACGCAGATCAGGCTCACTTTGTCCCGTTTCGCATAGGTGACCAGAGTCTCGCGGGCCTGATCGGTATATCCGGTCTTTCCTCCGATCACGCCCTCATAGTAAATCTGTTCTGTGAGGAAGTCATTTGTGTTCAGGAGCCAGAAATCATCCGGCTGTTTTTTGGACTTCTCAAAATGATAATTCATTTTGGACATGTACTCGATCAGTTCAGGATACTTGTAGGCTTCCCTGGCAATCAAAGCCATGTCACGGGCGCAGGTGTAGTGATCTTCTTTATGCAGTCCGTTGGAAGTGACAAAGTGGGTGTTTTTGCATCCGAGTTCCTCAGCCCTCTTGTTCATGAGGTCGGCGAATGCCTCTTCGCTGCCTGAAACACGCTCTGCCAGGGCGACAGCCACCTCATTTGCGGACGCGACCATAAGGCCGTTCAGAGCCTCATCCACGGTGATTGATTCCCCGACATCCATTCCTATATTGGAACTTCCGGGTTCAATTCCGAAGATGGCATTCTCTGAAAAGGTGATTGTATCGGTCAGATCCAGGTTTTCATAGACCAGCAGAGCAGTCATGATTTTGGTGATGCTGGCAGGATACAGGTGCTTGTCTATATTTTTTTCATAGAGAATCGTCCCGCTGTCCGCGTCCATGACGATCGCGCCCGCGGCCCCTACCGCGGGACCCTTGGGCCAGCCGGATACCTGATTTGTCTTTATGGGCTGTTTTTTGTTGTAGGCCAGTTCCGCGGCATAGTCTTCCAGACCGTCAGCTGAGAAGATGGCCTCACCATAAATTTTATTCGGATCATCCTTTTTATCTTTTGCCTCCGCGGTGAGCGGCATGGCAGCAGACGCGAAAGAGAGGATGACAGCAGCGAGGAGCGCTGTCGAACGCCCTGCCAGACGGGACAGTCTGACAGAGAGATGATCACGGATTCCGGAAGACGCTCCGGGGAGAAATGATTCTCCGGAGACAAAAGGAGTATTTTTCTTATTAATTTTATCTTTCATATATTTTCAATCAGCTTTTATAAGGCGCTGCTGTCACCGGGCACATCTTTTTGATCAGCTGCTGTAAGGCGCTGCTGTCACCGGGCATATTTTTTTGATCAGCTGCTGTAAGGCGCTGCTGTCACCGGGCATATTTTTTTGATCAGCTGCTGTAAGAAAATGCTGTCCACTGTGTATTTGCCCAAGATAAATGTTTCAGGTGGATTGTCTGCGGCGCAGGATATACTTGCAGATTTTATTTCCCTTTTTCGAAAACTTTTCTTCATATTCAGTCATGATATTTCCGGTATTCATGGAAGGATCATGATGGAGGTCATAGGTAATCTGGGCGATTTCAAATGCGCTCTGCGCAGTTTCTTCCACTGCGAAGTCAAAGAGGCCCCTGTTATCTGTTTTGAATTCGATGACACCTCCCTGAGCCAGAATCTTGTCATACCTTCTGAGATATTCGGAGGAGGGGAGGCGGCGTCTGGCATGTCTTTCCTTGGGCCAGGGATCGGAAAAGTTGAGATAGATTTTTTCTATCTCCCCTTCCGCAAAATAGGTGTTGATCAGCTCCGCGTCTCCGCGGATAAAAAACAGGTTCTGAAGCTGCAGTTCCTCCTGCTTTTCCAGACATCTCAGAAGAACGCTGGAATACTTTTCTATGCCTATATAGTTGATTTCGGGATGTTCCTGCGCAAGCTGCATGATGAAGCGGCCTTTACCGGTTCCAATTTCCAGATGGAGAGGTCCGGAATTACCGAATACTTCTTTCCAGGATCCGCAGTGCTCTTCCGGTTTTTGTATGACCCAGGGACTGGCGGCGATCGCATCACGCGCGCCGGGTATGTTTCTTAATCTCATATATTTAAAGTCCTTCTTATTAATCTGGATAAAAAATCCTTTTATAATAATCTGAAAAGAATAATCTCTTTAATTAAAAAATATATATATTCTCATTATTACTTTGTAAAAAATATTACTCTGTAAAAATTATTATTCTGTAAAAACAAATCGTTTTTATTTAATCTGAAAAAATCATTCAGCACAAGCTGTATATTTAATAAAGTGACAGCTACCTGTATAATTTGCAGAAGGTCATCTGCTGATCAGCGCGCTGTTTTATATTAATCTGTTTTCAGAAATGTCAGTCCCGCGCCTGCGGTTTCCGGCATGGTCTGAAAATAGAGAAAAGAAAGAGCATTGAATTTTATTGTACCACATTTTTCAGGCTATGTTATAATCGATTAGTGTCTGCATGATAAATAGTTCCATACTTTTCACTTTTACACACCCTCGATAGGATGTGTATAATAACACATTTATCAGTGAATGACAAAAGAATTGAATATGAGAATTTAAAAAACTGTAAACAGGAGGCTATGGTCACAGATATGAAAATATTTATGGGGAAGAAAGTAAGACCCTTGATGGTTTTTGTATTAGTGTTCTGTGCGGTTGTCACGTGCTCCTGCAGGAAAAGCAGCAGTAAGAACAATAAAATTGAAATACATATTACAGAACGGGTTACAAAAGACAACACAAAAATTCAGATTCCGGAATTTGTTTCTGAAAATGAAGAAGTCAGCCGAAATCTTAAAGAACTGAATAAAAAATGCCTTAATCTTCAGAAAATCGCGGAGAAGGAAGAAGAAAAAGGATCGCATATGGAAATGCTTTCCTATGTCAATTATGTGAAAGGATATCCTCAGGTTACGGTCATGTGGTATATCCTGGATGATAATACCAGAATATATAATATTATGACTCTGGGAGCGGACGAAAAAAATTCTCTTCCTATAACCAGCAAAGAGGCTCTGGAAATGACAGGAATGAGCGGCGTGGACCTGAGCCTGAAAGTCGGTAAGCTGTCAAAGGAGTCCGGAATCAGAGGAGAACTTCTGTCAACCGAGATGCAGGGATTCAGAATTGATGAGGAGGGGAAAGTAAAGGAAATCTACATGAAACTGGTCATGGAAATCAAAAAAGAGAATGATGTGACGGAAGAAGAGCATTTTTTCTCTTATATTCCTGAGGAAGAAAAGCTGGAAAAACTCTCGCTCAAAGGCTATGAAGTCCCCTGAAATCACTTTCTGAACAGAATTGAAAAGAACAAAATGAAACCGGACACGGGAATGAGGATCCCATGTCCGGTTTTTAATGGCTTGTCTTAAAAGGCTTATCTTAAAAGGCTTGTCTTAAAAGAATTATCTTGAAAGGATTATCTTGCAAGGATTATTCAGAAGCATTATTTCTTCATTTCATTTTCCGCTGCAACCAGGAAGTCTGCCCCGTACTGTTTGCGGAGTCTGGGTTTTTCAATCTTTCCGGTAGGATTTCTGGGCACTTCCGCGAAGATGATCTTGCGGGGCCTCTTGTAGCGGGGAAGCTTTCTGCAGTACTGATTGACTTCTTCTTCGGTGCAGGTAAAGCCCTCTTTGAGCTGAATGATCGCCGTGGCGATTTCTCCCAGACGCTTGTCGGGAAGACCGATGACAGCCACGTCGTTGACCGGTTCGAAGGCGTGAAGGAAATCTTCGATCTGAACAGGATAAATATTCTCACCGCCTGTGATGATGACATCTTTTTTGCGGTCTACGAGATAGTAGAAGCCATCTTCATCCTGCATGGCCATGTCACCGGTGTAGAGCCAGCGGTCGTTGTCGAGAACTTCCTTTGTAGCCTCGGGGTTGTTGTAATAGCAGATCATGACGCCGGGTCCTTTGACTGCCAGTTCGCCGACTTCGCCCTGCTGGACAGGATTGCGGTTTTCGTCGACAATGCGGCACTCCCACTTGTAACCGGGAATTCCGATCGCGCCCACTTTGTGGATATTTTCGACGCCCAGGTGGACACAGCCGGGTCCGAGAGATTCAGACAGACCGTAGTTGGTGTCATACTGGTGATTGGGGAAGTAGTCCATCCAGTGCTTGATCATGGAAGGCGGGACGGGCTGCGCTCCGATATGCATGAGTCTCCACTGATCCAGCTCATAATCCTCCAGAGAGACATCGCCGCTGTCGATCGCGTCCAGAATGTCCTGTGCCCAGGGAACGAGCAGCCAGACTACTGTGCAGTGCTCCTTGGAAACAGCGTCCAGAATGATTTTGGGAGAGGTGCCGCGAAGAAGGACTGCCTTTCCGCCGGAGACCAGGGAACCGAACCAGTGCATCTTTGCTCCCGTGTGGTAGAGGGGAGGGATGCAGAGGAAGGTGTCATTCTTCTGCTGGCCGTGGTGTTTCTGCTCCATGACGGCGGCGTGAGTAATGCCGCTGTGTTTGTGCAGGATTGCCTTGGGGAATCCTGTAGTACCGGATGAAAAATAGATTGCGCCGTAGTCGTCTTCATCGAGAACGACATCAGGAGCCTTGCTTGAGTAATTGGCGGTCTGGGAGATAAAATCCTCCGCGAAAGTAGGGCAGTAGGGTCCTACGAACAGCAGCAGCCTGTGGCTGATAATGTTATCCGCGATCTCTTCTATACGTCCGATGAATTCAGGTCCGAAGATCAGGACGTCCGCCTCGGCGAGATTGACGCAGTATTCGATTTCATCCGCGGAATAGCGGAAATTCAGCGGGACAGCGATCGCTCCGGCTTTGAGAACGCCGAAATAAATGGGCAGCCAGTCCATGCAGTTCATCAGAAGGATCGCGACCTTGTCGCCCTTGACGATGCCGCGCGCGATCAGGAAATTGGCGATGCGGTTTGCTTTTTCATCAAAAACGCTCCAGGTGATCTCCGTGCGGAACGGAACCTCATTCCTGGGCTGAATCAGTTCGTATTCTTTCCATGTAGTGAGTCTGGGAACGCTGACCTCGGGATTCAGCTCAACGAGAGCGATATCATCGGGGTATTCCCTTGCATTTTTTTCCAGAAAATCTGTGATGACCATTGAGACCTCCATCGAGAAGTTACTTTGACCGGCTGCTTTTCATATATTCATTCCGGAAAAACACTATAAGCAACACTATAAGTGTTTCCGGTTTTCGACTAATGACACAGCACACTTTAACGAGTTGAAGTGTAACGCATTTACTTGGTAAAGCGAAACTTCCTATACTATAGGCTTTAAATAAACAAAAGTCAAGAATAACGGTAAAAATGCCCGGCATATTTATCTGTAAGATCCTGGTTGAATTACAGACAAATATGTCAGGCACAATTATCAGAAGATAATATCGGATAAAAATAAATGGCAAATATTAATTAAAAACTGTCTTATGATTTAATCAGGAAAATTCCTCGCGGAGCGTTTATTCTTCATCGCGGGATTGTACCCAGGATGAAGAGAGTTTCCGTCGAAGATTTTTGTCCGTGTATCCAACGACTGAAGTTACGGGTATTGCGCGATGAAGAAAAAAATCCGATAAAGTCAGTAGCTGCTGATTTTAAAATCATCTGTGTTTTCCGCCGCATGGATGTCCCGGATCTGGGCCTCGTAGCTGAAGCTGTCGCTGACCCTAATCGTCACTGTATCTCCCACTTTGTGTCTGAGAAGAGCCTTGCCCAGGGGGGATTCGACACTGATCAGGCCGTTGAGGGAGTCCTGGCGCATGGTGCTGACGATGGTATAGACCTCTTCCATGTCATCTTCCGGGATATAGATAGTGACAGTTTTCCCGATGCCCACTTCATTTTCTGAGGATTTATCTTCAATGACACGTGCCGTTCTGATCATTCTCTCCAGATAACGGATCCGGCTTTCATTGCGGTTCTTTTCACGCTTGGCGGCGTAGTATTCGAAATTTTCGCTGAGGTCTCCATGTGCCCGCGCCTCTTTTACATCTTCGAGCAGACGGGGGCGGACTACAAGCTTCCTGTGCTCGATTTCTTTTTCCATTTCGGCGATATCGTTTTCTGTGAGTTGATTAAACATTTTTATAATTCCTTCTTTTCCAGCTTTTTCCATCGATTTTTGGGCGATGATGTGACGGGTAAGAGCATATAACAAGCATGATAGCACAGTTTTTGTTCGGCTTGCAAAGACTAATACAGAAAGATATAATGGATTTTATTGTAAAAGTACAGGAAGTACAGGCAGGTTTCCGGATATGAATCTCAGGTATGGAAAAGCGGATGAGAACGTGCTGAAGCGTTCCGTGGCGGACGTGATTCTTCATGAGCGTCAGAAAATCGCGGCATATGATGAGTTAAAAAAAGATACAGGCTGCGGTCCCGCCCCGGGTGGTTCTGACCGGACCGGCGGTCTTTTTTCTGAGAATCCATACAGGAATTCTTCGGTTTCAGCTGTTACGTCTCTGAAGAGTCCGGACAGGAATTCTTCGGTTTCAGCCGTTACGTCTCTGAAGAATCCGGACAGGAATTCTGCAGAGTCTGCCGTGATGTCTGCCGGGAATCCGTACAGGAATTTCGCAATATCAGCCGTGACATTTTCGGAAAAAAATGCGGGCGGATTATCGGTGATCCGGGCAGTGAATAAACTTGCAGCTGAAAAGATCAGAGCCTGCACTTTTTTTCCCGTGATCCTTCTCCCGCCCGGAACACAGGAGAATGTTCTGAGAGAAATCATGAAGCAGATCTGCTCGACGGCTTTTTCTCTGAATGTGGAAGTCGGTCAGGTACATATAGAGGTGACTGACGCGGTGACGCGTCCGGTCATCACCGGAAGTGCTGCCGGAATCTCTTTTGACCGGCTGATGAAAAAAGAGGGAAGCAGACTGGATGCGAATCAGCAGGCAGCCGGTCAGAATAGCTGCCGGGAAGCAGCAGGACAAACCGTCTGTAAAGATTCTGCCTGCAGGGATATTGTGGCGATTGGATGGATCGGTCTGGAGGGATCTCTCATTCTGACCTCGGACTGCAGAGAAGAGCTGAAGAAAAGGTTTTCCGCATCTCTTCTTTCACGGATGGATATGCCTTTGAAAGAATTGTCCGTCATGGGGGCAGCTGAGACTGCAGCCGCAGAAGGTGCAGGCCCCATGGTAAACCTTTCTGACGGCGGTTTTATGGCAGGACTTTGGGAATTGTCAAAGAAAACGTCGGGCGGTCTGGACACAGATCTGAAAAAGGTTCCGCTTTTACAGGAAACGATAGAAATCACGGAATATTTCGGCATTAATCCTTATATGATGGCATCGGAAGGGTGTCTTCTCGCAGCAGCTGTTGACGGAGACCGACTTGCTGCTTGTTTGATGGAAAAAGGATTTTGCGCAGTCAGGATCGGATTTCTGAACAGCACAAAGGACAAGATTATCAGGAACGGAGAGGAAATCAGGCATCTTGACCGTCCTCAGACGGATTCCCTTGCCCACTATTTTTTTCAGCATTCCTGAGAACTGTCCCTAAAGTATAGATTCGGAAGATTATTAAGAAATATTTTTTAAGAGAATGTCTTTTAAAAATGACTCTGTAAAGAATTACTTTAAAGGAATTACTTTAAAATCCAGATATAAGATAAAAGAAAATCAGAAAGGATATGAAGAATGGATACTTTAAAACAGAAAATCCTGGGAATTATTGAAAAAAACAGCCGCATTGATATGAAGGAGCTGGCAGTATTGCTCGGAACCGGCGTGGAGGAGATTCTCAATGCCATGCAGGAGATGGAAGATGACGGTATCATCTGCGGATATCACACCATGATCGACTGGGAGAAGACCGGAATCGAGAGAGTCACGGCTCTGATTGAAGTGCGTGTGACTCCTCAGCGCGGCAAGGGCTTCGATGACATCGCAGAGCGTATCTATAAGTATCCCGAAGTAGACTGCACATATCTGATTTCCGGAGGATATGATCTCATGGTCATTCTGGAGGGAAAAACCCTGAAGGAAATCTCCGCGTTTGTATCAAACAAGCTTTCCACGCTGGATACGGTCATCAGCACTGCTACTCATTTTATCCTGAAAAAATATAAGGATCACGGCACGATCATGACCAGAAAATATGAAGATCAGAGGGAGATCATTTCTTTTTGATGTTTTAAATAATGCCTTAAAGAATTTCTTTATGATATTTTAAATAATGTCTTAAAGGATTTCTTTCTTAAAGGATTTCTTTATGATGTCTTAAATAATGTCATAAATGATTTTATAAATAATCTTATAAATGATCTCATAAATGCATCCGGCATATGCCGTCTGCATATGGCTTCTGTATATGCTTCCTGCGGCGCGAGAAAGAGTGCGGTCCGTCTGCTATAAAGTGACCGGCCGCTGCTTCAATGTGACCGGCAGTGATTCTGAAGAAGGTGAAAATATGGAAAACGGAAAACTGCTTTCGGAGAAGACGGTGGGTCTGAAGCCGTCCGGCATCCGTAAATTTTTTGATCTGGTCAGCGAGATGAAGGACGCCATTTCCCTGGGCGTCGGCGAGCCGGATTTCGATACTCCCTGGCACATCAGGGATGAGGGTATTTACTCTCTGGAAAAAGGGAGAACATTCTATACGTCCAATTCGGGTCTGAAGGAGCTGCGTCAGGAAATCTGCGCCTATATGAAGAGGACACAGGATATTGATTATGTGTGGGACAAGGAAGTGCTGATCACGGTCGGCGGTTCCGAGGGAATTGACCTGATGTTCCGAGCCATGATCAATGAGGGTGATGAGGTACTGATTCCGCAGCCGTCCTACGTTTCCTATGAACCATGCGCGATCCTTGCAAACGCAAAGCCGGTTATTATCAATCTGAAAAATGAAAATAATTTCAGGCTTACACCTGCGGAGCTGGAGGCGGCCATCACACCCAAATCCAAGATACTGGTCCTTCCTTTCCCCAATAATCCGACCGGCGGTATCATGGAAAAAGAAGACCTGGAGGCCATCGTCGATATCATTATCAAAAATGATCTCTATGTTCTCTCCGATGAGATTTACGGAGAGCTGACTTATACAGGAAAACCTCACGTCTCCATCGCTTCTTTCCCCGGAATGAAGGAGAGGACGGTCGTGATCAACGGTTTTTCCAAGGCCTACGCCATGACAGGATGGCGTCTGGGGTTTGCCTGCGGACCGCAGGAGATCATCGCCCAGATGACCAAGATCCACCAGTACGCGATCATGTGCGCGCCCACGACCAGCCAGTACGCGGCTGTCGAGGCTCTGCGCCACGGAGAAGACGATGTCAAGATGATGCGGGAGTCCTACAATCAGCGCCGCCGCTTCGTCCTGCACATGCTGTCCGAGATGGGAATCCCCTGCTTTGAGCCGTTGGGAGCTTTCTATCTCTTCCCCTGCATCAAGGAATTCGGTCTCTCCAGTGAGGAATTCGCCAACAAGCTGCTGGAGGAGGAAAAGGTCGCCATCGTTCCCGGTACTGCCTTCGGTGACAGCGGAGAGGGATTCCTGAGAATATCTTACGCCTATTCCATCGACAATCTCAGAAAGGCTCTGACCAGGCTGGGAAAATTCGTGGAAAGACTGCGCGCGCAGAAGCAGTGATTTATTATATATATGATGTCTGGGTCAAAAGCCAGAAAAGGCTTCGTTAAAGGTCCTGGGGACATTCACACAGCGGAATGTCTTCAGGATTTTTACAAGGGAGTCTTTAATAAAGGCAATAGTCATCATGGAAAAAGGAAGACGGAAGAATGCATATCGTATTGCATGAACCGGAAATACCGGGAAATACAGGAAATATAGGGAGAAGCTGTGCAGCGACAAATACATCGCTTCATCTGATCGAGCCCCTGGGATTTGACATCACAGAGAAGGAACTCAGGAGGGCTGGACTGGACTACTGGTCTCAGCTGGATGTCCGCCGCTACCGGGATTATGAGGATTTTCTGTTGGAAAATTTCGGCAGCACCTCCTATCATTCCGACAAATCAGATGATAAAGAGGAAAAAGAAAAGGAAGGCAAAAAGGAAGGTGAAAGGGAAGAAAAGCGCCCTGACAGCTCACTGAATATTCCGGAAAATACAAATAAGGGCGGCAGCCATAACAGGGAAGATACGAAAAAGCGTCCTCCCCGTATCTGGTTTGCAACCACCAAGGCAAAAAAGCTGTATTGTGATGCGGATTTCGGTCCTGATGACTACATCATGTTCGGCAAGGAGAGCGCGGGAATTCCCGAGGAAATACTGGTGGACAACGAGGAGACCTGCATCCGGATCCCCATGGGGTACGGAATACGGTCCCTGAATCTCTCCAACGCAGTGGCGGTGGTTTTGTATGAGGCGCTACGCCGGAACGGCTTCCCGGGGCTGGAGCGGGAAGGAGAGCTGCACAGACTGCACTGGAAATAATAAGCTGAAAAAATGAATCGGATATAATTAGCTGGCAGGTAAAGGATCCGGAATCATTCCGGTCAGACTTCCGATTCGCCGTCCTCATTCAGGACGTCGTTGCGGTCGGAGCGCCGCAGTGTAAAAGTAAATGTACTTCCGACGCCTTCGGTGCTCACAAGGGTGATGTTTTCCTCGTGGGCCCGGATGATCTCACGGACTATGGACAGGCCAAGGCCTGTCCCTTTTTTGTCTTTGCCCCTGGACAGGTCTGTCTTGTAAAAGCGGTCCCAGATCAGCGGCTGGTCCGCTTTGGGAATGCCTATGCCGTTGTCGCGGACAGACACAAAGATCGTCTCTCCTTTTTCGGTCGTCTCGATCGTGATGTCGGAGTCCGGACGGCTGAATTTTAAGGCGTTGTCGATCAGGTTGTAGAGGACCTGCTGTATTTTTTCCAGATCCGCGTTGACAAACAGTATTTTTCCCACCAGAACCAGGTGGATGTGGATATTGCGGGTGCGGCAGGTCTGTTCGAAGGAGGCGGCCACAGACCGGATCACGGCGTTGATATCGAAATCCGTCCGGTTCAGCAGCATGCCGCCCGTCGTGAGATTGTTGAGGGTGAGGAGGCCGTTGGTCAGCTTGGTGAGGCGCTCGGTCTCGGCGAGGACAACTCCCAGATAGTGTTCATACCGCTCCGGAGGAATCGTGCCGTCCAGCATGGCCTCCAGAAATCCGTGGATGGAGGTCAGGGGAGAGCGGAAATCGTGGGAGATATTTGCGATAAATTTTTTCTGATCATCCTCCGAACGCGCAATCGTGTCTGCCATGTAGCCCAGGGAAGCAGCCAGGTATCCCAGTTCGTCTTCGCGCTCGACAGGGATGTGGTAGTGCATGTTTCCGAGGGCATACTGTTCGGCCGCGGCGATGATGCGCCGCAGAGGACGATAGACATATTCTGTGAAAAACAGAAGGATGATGAGAGACAGGACGATCAGGAGGACCAGTTCCATATAGGCTATGTTCAGAATGCCGTCCGCGTCACGGCGGACCTTTTCCATGGGCATATGAATGACAACATAGCCGCGGATTTTGAAGCTGCCGGTGATGGGAACTGTGACACTGAGGACCTCTTTGTCAAAGGAATCAAAAAAGGTGCCGGTCGTGTAGTAGTTTCCGGCTGTAAAAGTGGAGTCGAAGCCCTCTACGAAGGTCTCTACGGAGGGATCGGGGGCCTGCCGGGAATTGACGATCATGCGGCCGGAGGGGTTGAGGATCCAGATCTCCGTGTCCATATAGGCGGACAGGGCTTCCATCTGCCCCTGGACGATTTCCAGAGAAACCCTGGAATTGTAGAGGTCGGTCGCGTAGGTATCGGAAATATGAGTGGCCTCTCCATACAGGAGCCTGGCCTTGTCCCGGACACAGTATTCCATCGTTATTCTGGAGATAACGGTGGCCACTGAGAAAAATCCGAACAGGCCGAAGAACAGGTAGGCGATTATGATCCGAAGGTAAAGCGTTTTTCTCATGGCAGAACCTGAAAATGAGTCACCGGTGAGGGATTGTAAAGGATCCCGATGGCTCTTTTAAGTGAGTCTTGAATAACTTAAATAATATGAGCCATCAGGAATCAGTCAGACTGTCTTATCCCTGGATTTCTTCAAATTTATAGCCGATTCCCCAGATTGTGGAAATCTTCCAATTGCGGCTGGTGCCGGTCTTTTCGCGGATGCGTTTGATGTGGACGTCGACTGTGCGGGTGTCTCCGACATAGTCGTATCCCCAGATCTGATTCAGCAGCTGCTCGCGGGTGAAGACTCTTCCGGGTGAGGAGGCCAGGAAGAAGAAAAGTTCAAGCTCCTTGGGGGGCATCTCCAGACGTTTTCCATTAAAAGTGACGGAATAGTTTGTGAGATTGATGGTCAGGTCGGGATAGGAGACCGTCTTTTCCTCAGGTTCAGCCGGAGCGGCGGCTGCCTGACTCTTGCTGCGCCGAAGCACAGCCTTGACGCGGGCGACCAGTTCCTTGGAATCAAAGGGCTTTTCCATATAGTCGTCTGCCCCCAGTTCAAGTCCCAGAACCTTGTCGAAAACCTCTCCCTTGGCGGAGAGCATGATCACGGGGGTATCCGAGGAGGCCCGCACCTCGCGGCATACCTGATACCCGTCGATGCCGGGCAGCATGATATCCAGCAGGATCAGGTCCGGCTGATAGGACTTCACAGCGCGGAGGGCGGAAACTCCGTCCCCGACGATCTGTGTCTCAAAGCATTCTTTTGCCAGATAAAGGCTGATCAGTTCGGCGATGTTGCTGTCATCATCGACGATTAAAATTTTATTTTTTGATACCATATTTTTTCCTGTTTGTATGATTGAACTTTGTATGATTAAACTGCGCGGCATGGCATGTGTTCTCATATCACAATATAGAACCGGGTTTTTATACCTGAATGACTTTTTTATCAGAGCGTTTGCCATCCTGCCGCGCTTCGTATCAGTTTCTGAGGGTCACGATGGTGACGCCGGCGTCGCCTTCTCCGAAGTCTCCCAGGCGGAAGGATTTGATCCACTTCTGCTTGCGCAGGTATGCGTGGACGGCATTGCGAAGCGCCCCCGTTCCCTTGCCGTGGACGATCCGCACGCTCTGCAGGTGGGCTACGCGGGCTTCGTCCAGATATTTGTCGACCGCGTATACGGCGTCGTCAGTCGTCATTCCCAGGAGATTGAGCTCGGTGGATACGGAGGAGCCCCTGGACAGGTCCATTTCCTTTCCGGAAGCTGAGGCCTTGTCGGCATCGCGGAAGGCGCGCTTGATGGCGCTGCCGCCCTGTTTTGTGCTGTTCACGGGATTGCCGTAAGCATCCTCCGCGATCAGCTGCAGGTCGGAGAGATCGACCTTGCTCTGCAGGATGCCGCAGCGGACATTGACCTTATTGTTTTTGTCCGGAAGTGTGCTCACTGTGCCGGTCAGACCCATGGAGATGACCCTGACCTTGTCGCCGACGTGAAGATCGGAGGGCTTGAGTTTTCTGCCTTTGGGAGTTTCCTGTTTCTTGAAAGAAACCTTGGAATTTTTTTCATTGACTTTATTGCGCAGGGCGGTGCGTGTGCGCTCCATGGCGGAGAGGTCTCCCCCGTGTCTTCCGCCCTGGGAGGCCTTTCTCAGGTCGGAGATTGCCTGGTCGGCCTCTTCCTTGGCCCTGGCCAGAATATCCCTGGCTTCTTCGTTGGCCTTCTGCAAAAGCTCTTCGCGGCGCTTTTCAAACTGCTTTTCCCGGTCCTGCTGCTTTTTCTTTTCCTGTTCCAGATAGGCGCGGAGCCGGTCGGAGTCCTCTTTCTCTCTGCGCAGCTGCTGGCGGGACTGTTCCAGTTCTGCCAGCAGGTCCTCGAAGTTTTTGGCATCCTGGCTGAGCTGTTCCTTTGCCGTCTCGATAATGTAATTGGGCAGGCCCAGCTTCTGCGAGATCGCAAAGGCGTTGCTCTTTCCGGGAACGCCGACCATGAGGTGATAGGTGGGCTGCAGGGTCTCGACATTGAATTCGCAGCTGGCGTTGACTATGCCCTCCGTGCGCATGGCGTAGGCCTTGAGTTCCGCGTAGTGGGTCGTTGCCAGTGTGCGGATCTTCCTGACATGACAGAAATTGAGGATGGAGATGGCCAGCGCCGCTCCCTCTGTGGGATCGGTTCCTGCGCCCAGCTCGTCAAACAGGCAGAGGCACTGCCGGTCGACGCGGCGGAAAATATCTACGATCGTCGTCATGTGGGAGGAGAAGGTCGACAGACTCTGCTCGATACTCTGCTCATCGCCGATATCGGCAAATACCTCCCGGAACAGGGACAGCTCGCTGCGGTCGCCCGCGGGAATATGAAGTCCGGCCATTCCCATAAGCTCGAAAAGGCCGATAGTCTTGAGCGTGACAGTCTTGCCGCCCGTGTTGGGGCCGGTGATGATGATCATATCATAGTCTGCGCCCAGTTCCAGATTGATGGGAACCACTTTTTTGGGATCGATCAGAGGATGGCGGCCATTCAGGATATTGATGTAATATTTATCGTTGAAAACAGGACGGACGGCATTCTGGTCCATGGCAAGACCTGCGCGCGCAAAAATAAAATCCAGCTGGGTCATATTTTTTGCGTTGTCCTTCAGCTCCATGAGATGATTGCCCGCCTCTTCGGAGAGGGCTGCCAGAATCTTTTCAATCTCTTTTTTCTCCTGCAGGGCAAGTTCCCTCAGCTGATTGTTGAGCGTGACGACAGCGGCGGGCTCGATGAAAAGGGTGGAGCCTGAGGAGGACTGGTCATGTATGAGTCCGGGGACCTGGGATTTGTACTCGGCCTTCACAGGGATACAGTAGCGGTCGCCGCGCATGGTGATCACACTGTCCTGCAGATAGGAGGAGTAGGTCGAATTGACCATCTTCGCCAGCTGCTGGTGGACCCTGTCTCCGGTCTGCTGGATCTCACGGCGCACTTTCCGGAGGGCAGGCGAGGCGTCATCCGCCACCTGGTCTTCCGTGATGATGCAGCGCCTGATCTCCGCGGAAAGAGACGGAATGGGATAGAGGCAGTCAAAAAAGTCGAAGAGGACATCGGTCTCAGGCTCTTCAGGACCGGCTGCCTGCGCACCGGCACTTGCTGATTTTGAAGAAGCTGCTCTGGCAGCAGTCCTGATCGCGGAGCGTTCTCCGTCCCTGCTCAGTCCGTAATGACGGACCCGTCCGACATTGTCCAGAAAGGACGCGAGCTGCAAAAGCTCGGGCATGGAGAGGGAGGAACCCACGGAAAGGGCGCCGAACATATAGTTGAAATCCCGATTGTTGCCGAAAGAGATCGAACCCTTGCGGAACAGGTGGGAGAGCGCGGACTCCGTCTGGGCCTGCGCATGCTCTATATCAAAAAGGTTGTCCATGGGAAGGAGTTCGCGGCAGAGCTTTTTGCCGGGCTGGGAATTGGCATACTCCTCCAGACGGTCAATGATTTTGTTATATTCGACAATCTTCAATACTTTTTCGTTCATAAATAAAAAATCCTCTGAGATGGAACCGGGCTTTTATTCTTTATCGTGCAATACCTGTCACTTCATAACAGTCTTGGGATAAGCGCGCAAAAAATGAGACCTCCCACTTAACATGTATTAACCAGAGTATTATAGCATAGTTGAAAAATGTTTTCATTTTTTCCGGCAGAGAGTATACTTAGTGATGTACCCGCGTTACAGTTCAGGCTATGCTGAAAACAATACGCCTTTTGTGCATCACTGTTTCGGCGGGACGCTCCCGCTCCGTGAAAAACGCAGCGGATATTACGGCGCTGTTAAACATTAATTTGTCCATTCTGCTTGTATTTCTGCTCGATAGCTGTGTCAGAAAGCCTCGCTGTACCTCGGTACAGCTGCGTTTTCTTCCTTGCTCTCAAGCAGAAATCC
>CACYTU010000062.1 GCA_902777355.1 uncultured Lachnospiraceae bacterium
GTGTTTGTAGAAGGGATTGATCCTGGGGTGGGGGGACTGCTCGATATATTTGTAGCCCCAGTCCGCCACCTTGTAGACCATATCCTTGATGCTCATCTGTTTCGCGAGAACATCTACGTCAAAAGCAACTTTCATAAGAATTACCTCTCTTTCAAACTGTTCAGGTACCGAACTGTCTGTTTCATGTTTTTATTATAAATGAATCAGCCGACAGTTTCATTGTCTGAATGCGGCAAAAGATGTTTCTTTTTTGCCCTGACAGTTCTGTTTTCCGTCCAGGTTTATTCTTCCTATGACTGAGTTGTCACTCAATCCCGGTCTCTTTCTCAGTTGTCCCAGTACTTGGCAACGTGAGCGCGGGTGTGCTCTGCAGCCTGCTTGATGTTCTCTTCGTTGGTGAGCTTGTAGTAATCGGGACGGAAGACTTCCATCGTGCAGACATCGCCTTCGAAACCGATCTTCTTAAGGGTATCGGCAAATCTCTTGTGAGGCAGGCAGTCGCCGGGCTCATCGGGCCACAGGCGCTTCGCGTCAGTGTTGTACTTGGCGCCGCAGGGAACGTTCTCAACACCGTTGAGGTGCCAGATGAAGATCCTCTTGCCATCGGCCTTCTCGAGGGACTCGAAAGAAGAAGCCTGGCCGTGGAAGTGATACTGGTCAAGAGTGATGCCGACGTTGGGAGAACCGACTTCCTCGACGATCGCGAGAGCGTCCTCAAAGCGGTTGATGGTCATTGTGGGCTGGCCGATGAACTCGATGGAAAGCTTGATTCCGTGAGGGTCGCATTTCTTGACCATCTCGCGAAGAACTTCGACTGCATCCTTGCGGATGTCATCGATGGTGGGCTCGCACCACTCGATATCCATGGAAGGAACTACGACAATCATCTTGCACTGCAGCTTGTTGCAGATGCCGATGATCTTGTCAAGCTCTGCCATAACGGCATCCTTCTCAGCCTGGGTCTCTTTCATATTGAAGAAGATCAGAGCGTTGTAGGAGAGCATCTTGAGGTGGTGCTTGGGATCAGCAAACCATGCGGCGAGGTCGTCGATGGTGTACTTGCCGGCAGCGATTTCTCTGTCCAGGCACTCGGACTGGATGTCGATAAAGTCAACGCCGTACTTCTCGCAAAGGTCAAGGTCTTCGAGAACAGAGTGGTTTTCGCAGAAACGATTGCAGCCTTCGTTAAAACCGATCTTCATTATTATTCTCCTTTTAGATTATATTCAATGAATGAATGTCCGTGAAACTGATTCCGGACTGTCGAACTGATACCGGACTGTTGCCGTGTTGTTGCCGGACACGCCGGGTCGGGAACAGGTGTTGATGAGAGATATTCCCGATCCGGCTGCCCGGATGTGTGATTTTCAGATGTGTCTGTTAAATGAGTAAAAACTGTTGATGCTGAGGAAAATCACACACGGAAAAGCAATATCCGGACATGATTCCTGTAAAGATCTGCTGCTGGCCCCATCCCGGCCGGGCGCGGCCGGCGACGGGCTGTCAGCCTGTGAGAATTATTTCCTTAAATTATTTCTTGTAGAAATCAGGAGTGCCGCCGGTCACGACCTTCTCGATCTTGCCGGACTTCTGAGCTGCGACCAGAGCGTCAGCTGTAAGAGCTGCCACATAGCCGTCCCATGCGGAGGAGCCGCCGGTTGTTCCCTTGGCTACGCAGTCTACCCAGTCCTGAAGCTCTACATCGTAGGAATCGATGAAGCGAAGGATCCAGTTCTTCTCGATCGCGGTTGCCACTTCGAAGTTCTTCCTGGTTGTAGGGAAGGAAGGGCAGGGAAGATTGATGACGCCGTCTTCGCAGACGACTTCGCAGTTGATGTCATAGCCGAAGCCGCAGTTGACATTGACTTCAAGGATAACGACAACGCCGCTCTTGGTCTTCATGATCATGACCTGGGGATCTGCAAGGCCTTCATGAGCGTTCTTGGTCTGACGAGGGAAGATGCACTGAACTTCGTCCCACTCCTCGCCGTCGCCGATCAGCCAGGGAAGTACATCGATCTCATGGATTGCGGTATCTGTAACTGCCATCTCGGTGGTGTACTTGTCATCCACGCTTTCTGCGCGGTGTGTGCATTTCAGGATCATGGGCTTTCCGAACTCGCCGGACTGGATCATCTCTCTGACCTGGTTGTAACCGCGGTCATAGCGGCGCATGAAGCCGACCTGTACAAGGTGCTTGCCGGAAGCGATCTCTGCATCAACGATTTCCTTGCAGTCTGCAGCGGTAGTTGTGAGGGGCTTCTCTGTGAAGACGGGCTTGCCGGCCTTGATAGCGGCAAGGATCGGAGCCTTGTGGAAGTTGCCGGGGGTTGTCACGACGACTGCGTCCACATCAGGATCTGCTACGAGTGCGTCAGCGTCAGTGTAAACCTTGACGCCGCCGATCAGATCGGAAGCTGCCTTTGCGCCTGCCTCAAAAACGTCGCATACTGCCACGACTTCGGCGCCCTGGATCTTGTACTGGATCCTCTTCGCATGCTCTTTGCCAATCATACCACAACCTACGATACCTACTCTCAACATGATATTCTCCTTCTTTGTGTTGAAAAATTAAAAGGTTCTTTCTCCCCGAAGAGTCCGGGCAGACTCTTCTGTCTGTTTTTCCGTTCCCTTGTACCTGCCGCCTCTCCCACCGGCGGTCTGCTGTCTCAACTGTACTGTCACTGCCCTTTTCCGGCAAAACTGTCTGCCGGTTTCCTACCCCCGGGCATCTGCTTGTTTAAAAGTGTCCCGTTTGTTTAAAATGATTGTACCCTTCCGTACCGGCGTCTGTGTTTTTATTTACGATACCGGTATCGTTGTGATTATTCTATCCTTTTCCCCGGAAAATATCTACTGGCAGAATACATAAATCGCAAAACTTCTTTTTATGCATTTTTCCATATTGACAGCTTTTCCATCATTTCCTGCACCCGAAAAGCCCCTGTTCCCGCAGAGCAGTCGTTTTTCTTGAATATTCTCACTTCCGCCTATATAATGAATCTATAAATCATCGACCGCCTTTCTTTTATTTATTATAGAAGATATTTTTGTCGCGTGCTTTGATTTCGATATTGAAGAATTCTCTCAGTCATTACCAATCTACCAATCACAGTTGTGGCAATGAAACTCCCGCCGCAGACCCCGTACAGATTCTTCATAATAATCTGTAAAAATCACTCAGTGAAGAAAGGGATCTAAACATGGGCATCACATTAAAGCAAATCGCCGAAATGGCAGGAACCACTAAATCCACAGTGGATAAGGTGATCCATGACCGCCCCGGCGTGAGCGAGAAAAAAAGAAAGGAAATCAAGAAGCTTCTGAAGGAATATGGTTACGAGGCGAATCCTCTGGCCAAGGCGCTGAACTATCAGAACCGGAAGATGAAGGTGGAAGTTGTCCTGCCGCAGGTCCAGGCCGCAATCCGGATCCGTCAGGGCATCAATATAGTCATACAGGATTTTCAGAGTTTTAATATTCAAGTGGAATATCACGAGGTCGGAAGCTCCGATGCCGAAGCTCAGGCTGCATGTATCCGGAGAATGGCTGAAGAAAGGGTTTCCGGCGCGGTCATTCTTCCGATCCGCTCCCAGGAAGTCACGGACGCCATCAGGAGCCTGATCGATCTGGATATTCCCGTTGTTCTCGTCAACTCTGAGCCCTCTGTGGAAGGAATTCTCTGCTATGTTGGGCAGAATACAGTTCAGTCCGGCAGCGTAGCCGCCCGCATGCTCAGTCTTTTCATGAACGGTTCCTCCCGGATCGGCATTATCTCCTGCCACAACATGATCACCCACGAGCAGCGGGAACAGTCCTTTATCAGCAATGTGAATGACTTCTTCCCCGGTTTCAGTATCAGGGATATACGTTATATACTGGAAACTCCTGAAAACGCCCGGGAACAGACCCTGGAAATGCTCCGCAGCCATCCGGAGATCGACTCTGTTTTCATAACATGCGGCTGTGTCCCCGAAATCTGCGCGGCCCTGCGCGAATACAGAGAAGAGACCGGCTCGGAGATCCGGCCGGTTGTCATCTGTTACGAAAAATATGAAGAAATCCGCGCTCTCCTCAAGACAGGCGATATCTCCTGTACTCTGAGCGGCGGTCTTTTCATGCAGGGGCGCCTGTCCATGCGCATCCTGTTCGAATATCTGGTCTACGAAAAAGTACCCGAGCACAAGGCTTATTATCTCAACAACAAGATCATGATCCGGGAAAACAGCTGATCCGCAAAAAGCTGATCCCCGAATAATTTACGGCACCGGGATGACGCCACCGGACGTCAGGATAGTCCTCGAAATACTCGTATTTCGAGGACTTTTTCATATGAACTGAGCCTTCTTTCACCAAAGAGGGGATCGTGACAGTGCGAAGCTATGTTATCGCCGCGTACAGCCTGCATGGTTACAGTTCAGGCCATGCTGAAAACAATACGCCTTTTGTGCATCACAGTTTCGGCGGGACGCTCCCGCTCCGTGAAAAACGCAGCGGATACTAAGCCATGTATGCTCCTCCGGGAATGCGGGCATGCATTGTTGATTTTTATCAAAAACCTCATTATCATAACAATTGCTGCCTGAAACAATATAAAATACATTCTTATATACTGTACCCGTAACAGTGGACACGAAAGATTTTAGGCACCGGCAATTATGGGCACATGATTTCAGCAAATTTCAATAAGCAGTTTCAATATGCAGTTTCAATAAGTACCTGGTTTCAATAAAGTTTTTAATTCAGACAATCACCATGGTTTTTTCTTCACTCTCTTTCCTCATACTTTTTCTTCCTTCGGTCATAGTCCTTTACTACGTCTGTCCGAAAAAGTACAGAAGCCTGCGCAATGCATGGCTTTTTCTCGCAAGCCTGATCTTTTACGGCTTTGGAGAGCCCCGCTTCTGCCCCGTCTTTGTGTGCGGAATCCTGTGGAATTATCTGTTCGGTCTCCTGATCGGAAAATGCCGTGAAGAGACCGGCAGTTCCGCCCGGAAAAAAATCTGCCTGTATCTCTGCCTTGCGGGAGACCTCGGGCTTCTCGCCGTATTTAAATACGCGAATTTCTTCTTTTCAAATGTCCGCCTGCTGACCGGAGCCGCCCTCCCTTTTCCTGAGATCGCGCTCCCGATTGGTATTTCTTTTTTTACATTTCAGGAAATCTCCTACATCGCGGATGTCTATCGGGGAAGCCCGGCCCAGAAGAACCCCCTCTTCCTGGGACTTTATATAGCCTTTTTCCCCCAGTTGATCGCAGGGCCTATTGTGCGGTACAAGGATTTCGCGCCTCAGCTTTTAAAGCGGAAAGAATCGGTCGCCTGTTTTACGGACGGTTTTTACCGCTTTGCCGCCGGCCTGTGCAAAAAGGTACTGATTGCCAACCAGCTGGGGCAGATGGTTGATTATCTGCTGGACAGCAGCGGGCTTGATACCCGTTGCGCTCCTCTTCTGCTCCTGGCGGTACTGGGCTTCGCCCTGCAGCTGTATCTGGACTTCTCGGGTTATTCCGATATGGCGATCGGACTTGGGCTGATGTTCGGGTTCCGTATTCCTGAAAACTTCCGGCTTCCCTACACCGCTTCATCTGCTTCTGATTTCTGGCGCAGATGGCACATTTCCCTGTCCGGCTGGTTTCGCGACTATGTCTATATCCCCCTTGGCGGCAGCAGGAATGGAAAATGGCGGACGATCCGCAGCCTGTTGATCGTCTGGTTTTTGACCGGTCTGTGGCACGGTGCATGCTGGCCGTGTGTTCTGTGGGGCCTTCTATGGGGAATCTGGCTTATTTGTGAGAAATATCTGATCCGTCTGCCGGACCGCTCCCGTCCCTTCCGCACTGTTTACCGCTTCCTGACGATCCCTGCTGCCATGGCTCTCTTCTCGTGCCTTCGCCTCACGGATTTTTCCGCACTTTCCGCAGTCTGGATCGGCATTTTCTCTCCTGCCCGCTGGCAGGCTGCCGCCGGTCAGCTTCCGGCCCTGAAGCTGTGGCTGCACGACATGTGGATTTACCTTGCAGCTGCTCTGATCGTCTCTCTGGTCCCGGTCAGACAGACGGAGAAACTGCAGCCTCCGGTTTCCTCCATGGATGTCCGGAAGCTCATTTCCCCGATTATTCTCCTGCTGGGCATGCTGCTCTCCATCTCATTTATCGCCGGAAGCGCCTATAACCCTTTTTTATATTTTCAGTTTTAGAGCAAAAAGTTCAAAGGTTACAAGCCACACCCGCGCCAAACACTTAGCCGTTTGGTGCGGGGGCAGTCATTTTGACTGAGCTCGAGGGCTTTTTCCATTGGCCGAAGGCCAATTTGGAATGGAAAACGCCCCGGTTGCCGGTCACGGTGTGACCAGTAACGTTCAGAGTAACAGCAGTGCCGGCACCAGGAGGAAAACTTGAAATCGCATTCCTTATGTTTTATCATAGACCGGCAGATACTGACTATAGATTACAGGAGAACCAGTGGGCAAAAATAATGAAGTATCACAAACATATCTCTGGAAAACATCCTTTCTTTGACCTGAAGCTTCAGGAATTGTGGAGATATCGGGATCTGATCATGCTGCTTGCCCGGAGGGATTTCGTCGTCGTCTATAAACAGACGATCCTCGGGCCTCTGTGGCTGGTTCTCACCCCGATACTTACCAGCCTGATGTACGCCTTTGTTTTTGGAAATGTAGCAGGCATCAGCACAGACGGCGTGCCTAAGGTCCTTTTCTACCTTTTCAGCACTGCCGCGTGGACTATGTTTTCCTCAAATATCAGCAGCTGTGCGGGGACCTTTACAAACAATGTCTCCCTGATGGGAAAGGTCTACTTTCCCCGGCTCGCTGTACCGGTCTCACAACTGATTTCCTCATCTATCCGGTTTCTGATCCAGCTTCTTCCCGCGTTTGCCTTTTACGCGTATTATCTTGCAGCAGGGCAGATACATGCCAATCCGGCTTATGCATGGCTGTTCGTGACCAGTATGCTGCAGCTGGCTCTGCTGTCCTACGGATTTGGCATCATAGTCTGCGCTCTCACAACGAAATACAGGGATCTGACTGTCCTCGTCTCCTTCGGGTTATCTCTGTGGATGTTCGCAACCCCCGTTGCCTACCCTCTCTCCGCACTGAACGGCAGATTCTATCTGGCAGCCTGTATCAATCCCGCAGCCGCCCCAATGGAACTCCTCCGTTTTTCTCTCTGGGGCAACACTGTAATAACCCCGGCGCAGATCGCTCTTTCCTGGGTTCTGACGCTCCTGGCAGTTCTGGCCGGCACGCTTCTCTTTAATCATGTGGAACGTGTATTCGCAGACACCGTATAGCGGGACACGCGAAGCAGGGCGGGTTTTAATCACTTAAGATCCAATTAAAGCAGCGGGGAATGCGGACGCAAATGTCCTGTCAGGATACAGCGCCCGGTCCGGGTTTGACAGTTGACAGACAGCATATTTTCTCAGGACTGGAGTATTACAAATGATCCTCTATCACGACAACGGCTTCTATCACTTTTTCGGACAGCACTTTATCAGGAGCGGCGTCAATTTCTCAACGATCTACCGGAACGTCCCGGTTTTCTATCTGGATCGCCTTACCAGAGGCTTCCTGATCCCGCGTCCGCTCAAATTCAATCTGCCGAAATGCGGTCCCGATGATGATACAGTAATCTGTTTTGACACAAACACAAATCCGGCATATCTCTCCTGGATCTGCAGAAAGTATCGCGACAAAAGAGTCATCCTCTGGTTCTGGAATCCACTCGACAGCCCCGCTCGGCTTGATCTGATGCCCCGCAAAGCGGAAATCTGGTCCTACTCCCGGGAAGACTGCCGGAAATACGGTCTGCAGTTCAATACCACCTTTTATTTCGACGATCTTGCCAGGGAGGCAGCTTCTTCTCCTTCCATTCAGAACGATATTCCCCATGTGTTTTTTGCAGGCCGTGAAAAGGGCCGGGAGTCTTTCCTGTCCTCTTTTCGCCAGACAGTCCTGGACAAAGGCGCAGAAGCTGAAATCCACATCATGAAAAACAAGGGCGGCTTGCTGGATCATACCCCCGGCCGGGAAAAATTCATGACCTACGCGGAAATGATCAGCTGTATCCGGAAAGCGGATATCCTTCTGGACTACAGCAGAGATCCTGATGCAGGACTGTCTCTGCGCCCCATGGAAGCTCTCTTCTGGAACAAAAAACTGATCACAAACAACCGCTCGATCCGGAATTACGATTTTTATTACCCTGACAACATTTATTTGCTCGGAGAAGACAGCAGAGACCTGGGTGACTTCATCCACAGTCCCGGCAGGCAGGTACCGGATCATATCAAAAATCAATATCTGCTCTCCAGCTGGCTGAAGCGCTTTGATCGTCAATAACAGGAGAAGGCCTTGAGATATTTAGAGGAAGAACAGGCACGCAGCAATTACACCGGAAATATGACGGCGCTGGAAAAAATGGTACGTCTCAACAAAGAACTGAAAAAGGAAAACAGCCGCCTCCGAAGGCGTGACAGGGCGGGGAAGATTCTTGACCTGCTCCGAAAGGGAGATTTTTCCGGACTCAGAAAAGAATTTGACAGCCGTCGGCAGGGACTGGATCTTCCCCTCCGCAGGGACGATGATCCCTCCCTGATATGGCGTTCCGCCCCCGACAGATATTTTTCCCATGAGAAAATCGCAGTCTACACCGCCTGTATGGGCAATTATGACAATGTTGAGGAGCCGCTGATCTGCCCGGATAATATCGACTACTATCTGATCACCGACAGCTCTCCTCATGAAAAGACATCACAATCAGAAGGACTCTGGAAGACCGTCCGTGCCCAAGAGGTGGTTCCTGCCGAATACGTCAGTGATCCGGTTCTGGCCAACCGCTGGTGCAAAATGCATCCCCACCAACTGTTTCCGCAGTATCCTCTCTCGGTCTATCTGGATTCAAATATCCGGATCGTCTCGGATCTCACAGCTCTCACATCAGCCATGACCGGCTTCCCGGTCTGTATGTTCCGCCACAAACAGCGGGACTGCGTATATGAAGAGATTCATGCCTGTCTGTTAAAAAAGAAAGATACCCGGACATCTCTGCAGCGCCAGGAAGGTCTCCTGCGCAGTCACGGCGTCCCGGAACATTACGGACTGCTGGAAGCGCCGGTCCTGGTCCGCCGTCACGCGGATCCCGCCTGCCGTGACCTGATGGAGACATGGTGGGATTCTTTTCTGGCCGGTTCCCGGCGGGACCAGATTGCTCTGATCGACGCCCTGTGGAAACTTGAAATCTCTCCTTCCCTCATTGGGACACTGGGAAATGACGTCCGGGAATGTGACCTCTTTATGATCATGCCCCATGCTGCCGGATAAGAGCAGCCTGTAAACTGTTAACACGAGGTAATCATGAGCGAACCCATCATCCACATTGCGGATATTTGCAAAGAATACAGACTCGGGCAGATCGGCGGGACCACCCTGCAGCACGAACTTCAGAGCTGGTGGGCTGCCCGGACCGGACGGGAAGATCCCAACAGGCCGCTGGGCTGGCAGAAGCAGAACGGCCGTTTTCTTGCTCTTGACCATATCAGTCTGGATATATATGCGGGAGAATGCCTGGGTGTGATTGGCCGCAACGGAGCAGGAAAAAGCACTCTGCTCAAGCTCCTGTCAGGGATCACTGCCCCGACGGCCGGCGACATCGATCTGTACGGCCGGGTGTCCTCCCTTCTGGAGGTCGGAGCCGGCTTTCACCGTGAAATGACAGGGCGGGAAAACATATATCTCAACGGCGCGATACTGGGTATGACCAGAAAAGAGATTGATTCCAAGATGGACGCCATTATTGAATTCTCTGAGATCGGTCCCTTCATTGATACCCCCGTAAAGCGTTACTCCAGCGGCATGTATGTTAAACTGGCTTTTTCCGTGGCTGTCCACCTGGACAGCGAGATCCTGATCATGGACGAAGTCCTGGCTGTCGGAGATGTCATATTTCAGAGAAAATGTCTCGAAAAACTCAGAAACGAAGCCGCGGACGGAAACAGAACCGTGATCTATGTGAGCCACAATATGGACACAGTCCGTCAGCTCTGTTCCCGCTGTGCCCTTCTGGAAAGGGGAAAGCTGGTCTTCCTGGGCAATACCGAAGAAGCCATTGCCAGATACATTGAAAACAGCCGCGACGAAAATCTTTCCAAAGATTTTTCCACCCTCTCCCGCAAAAGCATCAAATGGAAAGAAACCGCCCTGCTGCTCTATGCGGAATACCTTGATCACGCGGGAACAGAGTATTACGGCACAGAGGCAATGCGTTTCAGGCTGAAATGGCAGAACCGCTGCACAGAGACAAGAATCTGTCTGCGGATCGAAATCTGGACACTTGATGATGTGCCCAAGGCCAGTTACATCCTGTATGATCTTGCCATGGATCCCCTGCAGGAAGAGGTCATCTACGACATCACTCTCGACCTTCATGAACTCATACCGGGCGAATACAAAATGAAATATACTTTATTTCTGACCGGCGCCGGAGGCTCCTCAACCAACGCTGACAGTGTGACAGGACTGTTCTTCCGCCTCCTGTCTCCGGCAGATACCCGCCTGACCTGGGATTCTTCCCACTGGGGACATATCTGTCTGGATGGAGCTTCTGCACAGAGGGTCATGTGATTCCTTTTTGTATGCAGTTTTTTCTGAAGCCCTTTTGTTCTTCATCTTCTTCATCGCCCAACACCCGTGACTTCAGATCACAGCCGTGGGATATACGCTAAAACGAAAAACACGCTTCATCGTTGCCGCAATCCCGCTATGAAGAATATACGCTCCAGCGCACCCGGGGTTTGCCGGATGCATCGCGGGGCCCACAGCCCGGATATTCATCACTTTTTTTGCCATGCAGAAACATTTTTCCTTTCGCAGCATTACTTATATCATCCGTACAGCGGGGTGTCTTCTGGCACTCCTTTTTCTGCTTACCCTCGGTGTCCTGGCGCTCATCAGCAACAGGAAGGATTCCTTCCTTCATAACGCAGGGGGTCCACAGGCACTCGAAGAGGAGCTCCTGGATCATCTTCCGCTGAAGAGCCGCCTTCTTACCCCTTCCTCTGCCCTAAACCAGTCTCTCTCGAGAAACTACTATGCTGAATCAGATATCCTTGTCAACGAGGATGGAGTACTGCTGCAGGGCAGCCAGGCGGGTTCTGTCGATCAGGCCCTTGAAAATGTCGGCTCACTCAACGAGTACTGCCGGGAGACCGGCCGGGATTTCCTCTATGTCATTTTACCCGGCAAGCCATTCAGCGATGAAGAACTGCAGCATTTCGGAATCTCCTGCCAGCGAAACGCGACCGCCGACAGATTCCGGGAGGGATTGGCAGAAAGAGGCATACCCTTTCTTGACACCCGTCCGTTCTTCCGCGACGATTTTTATGAAATGTTCTACAAAACAGATCATCACTGGACAGCCGAAGCCGGCCTGCGGGCCGCTTCCCGGATCGTCCATACACTGAACCGGGAATACGGGTATTCTCTTCACGAAGAGTTATTGGATCCTGCCCGCTATTCCAAAGAGGTGCTGCCCGATTTCTGGACCGGAGAGATGGGACGGAAAATCTTCGGAGCCGGCAGCCGGATCCGCGATGATCTTGTTCTCCTGACCCCGGACTTTCCCGTTCACATGACCAGGTCGGATTATGAGTCCGGCACAAAGGTTTCCGGAGGATTCGATGTTCTGACAAATCCGGAAAATCTTCAGTCTTCAAGTAAGGACGGCCCTTCTCCCTATTACTATTATCTTGGCGGCACATCAACCGTCGAACTTGAGAATAAAGATATAAGCAATGGCAGTCTTCTGGTGATCAAGGATTCCTTCTCCAACGCTATGCTTCCCTTTCTTTCCCTTTCGGCAGGACATATCACCGCATGGGACATGCGTGAAAATAAAGGAGTCTATACTTATCTGGACCGGCATCCGGAAATCAAAACGGTCATGATCGCGTACACGATCTCGTTTGTGCCGACCTCCTTTATGAACGATTTCCAGAGAGAAGACACAGAACAGACAGCTCTCCGGGGGGTAGACACAGAACAGACAGACAGCAGCTCCGGTTCCGCCGGCTCTTCCTCTTCCACCCACAAGGCAGCCGTAACAGCCTCTGATGATACAGGGGCAACTTCTGATGATATCGGAACAGCCTCTGATGATGCATCACCTCCCCTGCCGCCGCTTCAGATGGAATACCTGGACAGAGGGGCCGCAGCTGTCAAAACCGGCGAAGGTGTCTTCCTCTCATGGAGACTTTTAGGCACGGAGCCCTATGATACTGCCTTTGAAGTCCTGCGGAACGGGCAAAAAATCGCTCTTGTCAGCGACAGTACAAACTATCTGGATAAAGAAGGGAGTTCGGACGACCTCTATCAAATCCAGCCTGTAAATTTTCCCGATAGTGAAACTGCAGTCAAAGACAGAGAAAGCATTCATGGCGGAGCACCCGCTGCTGACAGCGAAAGCACTCCCGGCAGAACACCCGCTGCTGACATTGAAAACACCTATACCGGGACACCCGCTGCTGACAGCGAAAGCACTCCCGGCGGAAGGCAGGAAAGCGGACAGAATACTATAAGCGGCAGAGAAGAAAATAAGCATGAAATCACTGTCCTGCCGGACCGCTGTCTCCGGATCCCCCTCAGTCCGCCCCAAGGCGGGATCAGCCCGGACGGTGAGGAGTACACCTACACCGCCAACGATGCTGCCTGCGCTGATCTGGACGGGGACGGGGAATATGAACTCATCCTCAAATGGGATCCCACCAATTCATTCGACAGCGGTGAAGTCGGCAGGCATTCCGGGAATGTTTACATCGATGCCTATAAACTGGACGGCCGCCGTCTCTGGCGGATGGATCTGGGCATCAACATCCCGGCCGGTGCCCATTTCACACAGATCGCCGCCTACGATTTCGATCTGGACGGCAAAGCGGAACTGGCTTTCAAGACCGCCCCGGGCACAAAAGACGGGAAGGGGCACTACGTCTCCGAAGCCTCCCTGGACGCGAACATCCGTGCCGTAGACAATAGCGCGGACCTGCGTCACACCGACGGTGGAATCGATGACACTTTCGGCCGTGCCCTGTCCGGCGACGAATACTACACAGTCTTTGAAGGGGATACCGGCGCCGCCATGGACACAGTGTACTATCCCCATCCCCGGGGCACGATCTCCGAGTGGGGCGATGACCGTGGCAACCGCTCCGAGCGCTACCTGGCCGCCGTCGCTTATCTCGACGGAGAGCATCCCTCCATGATCACCTGGCGGGGATATTACAAAAAAACAACAGCCGCTGCCTATCGTCTGATCAACAAGCGTCTGCAGCTAGAAGCTGTATTCGATACCTCAGCCCCCGGCATGTCCATCTACGAAGGGCAGGGGAACCACAATATTGCTGTCGCCGACGTCGATGGGGACGGAAAGGATGAGATCTTCTGCGGATCCCTTGCTCTGGACGATGACTTCTCGGTCCTGTGGTGCTCAGGCCGCGGGCACGGAGACGCCCTCCACCTCGCGGATTATGACCCTCTCAGCCCCGGTCCGGAGTATTTTTCTGTCCACGAGACAGAGCCGTATGGAATGACACTGTACAGAGCCCGTGACGGCAAAGAACTCTTCCACCGGGACGGGAATTGCGACACCCGCCGCGGTGTGATGGCACATGTCGGATACAGCAGCGGATATTTTGAGATGTGGGGCGCCGGTGAATATGCTTCCTACGGAAATGAAGATATAAGGAAAGAAGACTTCAGATACGCCTCGGACAATTTCCGGATCTTCTGGGACGGCGATCTCTATGACGATCTGCTGGATATTGATCCTCCTGCCGGCCTTGCAGAGGGAGAACACCCCTCGGAGGGACACATCCGGATCGACAACATGAAGGGCTGTGTAGAAGTACTTCCGGACGGCCTCTCCAACAACGGTACAAAAAACAATGTATGCCTGAGCGCGGACCTGTTTGGAGACTGGCGCGAGGAGATCGTCGTCCGCTCCGATGACGGATCCTCCCTGCTGGTCTACACGACCACCATCCCAACCTCCCACAAACTCTATACCCTGATGCACGACCGCACCTACCGCATGCAGACCGCGTCTCAGAATGCCGGTTATAATCAGCCGCCCCATTTAGGTTATTACGTCAGCAATGACAAGGATCCATATGATCAGCGGGAAGCGGCCTGCCGTGTACGCACCGTGCATGAAGGTGTGGTGTCAGAGAGACCCCGCTGAATTTAAAGATCCGCCCAAAATTTCTTCCCCAAATATAAAATACCGCATATGATCATGCCGGCTCCGACATGGACATATGTGGTATTTTATTTATATATTTCAAAGTTTATATACAATATACAGAACATTCATATTCCAAAAATCGTTGACAGCTGATTTGTATGGTTTTACAATAGACGGAAATTCACGAGTAAACCTATAAAGCGGAAGTAAAATACAGCCATGCCTCTACAGAGAGTCCGGAAAGCTGAGACCGGGTGAGATACAAACTGTCAAATGGACCGCTGAGGGCGCAAAGAAAGGATAACGTCCGGATGAGAAATTTTATATTCATTTCACCTCATTTCCCTGTTAACTATCGCAATTTCTGTATTCAGCTGCGCGGTAACGGAGTCAACGTGCTGGGAATCGGGGACACCCCCTATGATTCTCTCGATTATTCACTGCAGGAAGCCCTGACAGAGTATTATCGGGTCAACTCGATGGAGAATTACGATGAGATGTACCGCGCCGTCGCCTTTTTCTGTTTTAAATACGGAAAAATCGATGGACTGGAGAGCAACAATGAGTACTGGCTGGAGCAGGACGCGAGGCTGAGGGAAGATTTCAATATCCCGGGAATGCGGCCGAAGGAACTCTCTGTAATAAAGCACAAATCGGGTATGAAGAATTTCTATGCAAAGGCTCAGGTTCCCTGCGCGCGTTTTCACCTGGTGACCGATCTTGCTGAGAGTCTTGCCTTTATCCAGAATGTAGGCTATCCGGTAATCGTAAAGCCGGACAACGGTGTCGGTGCTGTCGATACCCATAAGATCAGCAATGAGGACGAACTGAGGCATTTCCATGAAACGGTTTCCGGCCATGTCCAGTATATTATGGAAGAGTTTGTCCCTGGAGACATTTATTCCTATGATGCCATCATAGACAGCAAGGGCCAGCCGCTGTTGGAGACCGGAAATCACACGATGGAATCGATCATGGACACTGTAAACAATCTGTCAAGTTCTGTCTTCTACATAGAAAAGCAGATCAAGGAAGACTTGCGGGAAGCGGGCCGCAGATGCGTGGCGGCATTCGGAGTCAAAAGCCGTTTTATTCATTTTGAGTTTTTCCGCCTGACACAGGATCACGCCTATCTCGGAAAAAAAGGAACCGTGGTCGCCCTGGAGGTAAACCTGCGGCCTTCCGGAGGATTTACGCCGGATATGATCAACTTTGCCAACAGCACCGATGTCTACAAGGACTGGGCTGACATGGTTGCCTTTGACACCATAAGGTCCAGGGAAGGGGCAGAAAAATATTACTGCGTATCAGTTGGCCTGAGGGACGGCCGCAGCTATGTACACAGCCGGGAGGACATTCACAGTAAATACGCGGACCATATAGTTCTGGAGCAGCGTCTTCCTGATGTGCTGGCCATCGCAATGGGAGATACACTCTACCTTGCCAGGTTCGCGGAAAAAGAGGAGCTGGACGGTTTCATCCGGTTCCTGACAGAAGAAAAGTAAGAAAAGTCGAATATTTTCCCGGCTCAGGAAGACCTGACATTTTCCCGGTTCAGGAAGACCTGACATTTTCCCGGTTCAGGAAGAGGAAAAAAACGCCGACATGAAAGCTTGTGCCTTCCATGCCGGCGTTTTCTCTTTGCGCTGATTCTCTTTGCGCCTGTGCTCACTGCGCTGTTCCCCTGTCAGAACCACTTCTGCCAGGAGCAGTTTCTGCAATATAACTGTGACTGTGTTCCGGGACAAATCCACCGGTAAATACTTGCTCCGCATCTAGGGCATTTGTAATCAATCTCGGTCCAGTTGGGATCATTGGGATTTAAAGGATCCGGCAATGCCTCCACAGCCGCCGGTCTGGCTCCCTGCGCTTTTTTTCTCACTATTACACCTTTTCCCGAAAAATTCGGCGATGCGCTGTCCACTCCTGCGCCGCCGGATACAGACTCCAGCTGTTCAGCTTTCAATTCTTCACCCATATTGTTCTTTTCCTCCATCTTTTCGTGTCTCATTGTTTTAATACTCATTTTATCTTTTATGTTTTTTTATCTTTTTATCTTATTATCCTTTTAATCTGTCTCCATGGATTATCGAGCTTTTCACCTGCTCATGGTTCGAAGGAGTCGGTTTTTATTCTTCATCGGGTTTATAGTACAGGCCTTCCCGAAAACCGTGTTCATGTAATGTTTATTCTTTGACTGCTCCGACCGTGAGGCCGCGCAGGAAAGCATTTCGGAAAAAAGGACAGCATATTAAAAGCGGCAGTACAATCATCACAACCACTGCCATGCGGAAGGTCTCTGTGGGCAGATTCATGATGACCGCACCGGAAATATTTTCGTTGGTGGACATGAACTCCACATTTTTCTGCAGGTTGTACAGTACATACTGGAGCGGGAAGAGCTCCCGGTGATTGGCGCTGATGTAGAGCATGGCATAATACCAGCTGTTCCAGTAGCCGAAAGCCTCAAACAGACCCACCGTGATAAGGATCGGCCGTGTCTTCGAGCCGCAGGCACACAGGCCAAGCAGAATCGCGGTCGTGAGTATCAAGCATAAAACTCTTTTCATCTCAATCTACATCCTTTCTCTGTCTCCAATGATTTGGTTGACATATAGCAGATGGTTCAGTTGATATGCCCGAAAAGATTTAGTAGATGTGTATGCAGAATTCAAGGACATACCTCTGAAAAAACCGTCAGCCGCCTCTGAAAAATTCGGCAGGCCGCAGATTATTCAGCCGGCATTACAAGTAACCTGAGAGACAGTCCCGCAAAACGTTTTTCCTATAAAAGATCAACCAGCGCAGTCGTTTCCGATTCGGTTGTTCCCCAATCAGTCGCAAACCGTATCACAGTGTGGCCATCATCGTATTTCTCCCAGAACTCACAATCAACCTTTTCCCTCAGCCGTTTGAGATCTTCATTTTCCACGATACAGAATATCTGGTTAGTGGGAGATCCAAAACACAGGCGGTATCCCTTTTGGCGAAGAGCCTTCCTGATTCTGTCTGCAGCCCTGACTGCCGCTTCCCCGATTTTCATATACAGATCGTCCCGGAACAGTTCGTCAAACTGAATCCCCAAAAGCCTTCCCTTTGCCAGCAGGGCGCCATGCTGCTTAATAATCGTGAACAGATGCGGAATCCTGTCAGGATCCGGAACCACCACGGCCTCTCCGAACAGAGCGCCGCACTTGGTGCCGCCGATGTAGAAGGCGTCACAGACCTGTGCGAGCAGCGGAAGGGTCACATCATTTGCCGGGCTGGAAAGCGCATAAGCAAGTCTCGCGCCGTCTATATACAGAGAAATCCTGTATTTATCGCATGTTTTTCTGAGGGCGAGAAGCTCCTCCCCGGTATACAGGGTTCCATATTCTGTGGGATGAGACAGATAAACCATTCCGGGCATTACCATATGTTCGTGACTTTCGTCACTATAGTAATCTTCCAGATACTTTTCCACATCCTCTGCGGAAATCTTTCCGGACCGGTGCGGCAGAGCAAGGACCTTGTGTCCGCCCGCCTCGATCGCGCCCGCCTCATGTACGCTGATATGCCCCGTCTCCGCGGCAATAACCCCCTGATAGGATCTCAGCATGGCGCCTATCATGACCGCATTTGTCTGCGTCCCTCCCACAAGGAACTCTACAGCGGCCTTTTCGCACCCGCAGGCTTTCCGGATCCTGTTTCTGGCCGACTCCGAGATCTCATCCAGACCATATCCGGCTGTCTTCATCATATTGGTCTCTGCCAGCCTCTTCATTATATTTGGATGCGCGCCCTTTGCGTAATCACAGGCAAAGCTGAGCTTTTCATTCATTCTGCCATTTACCTCCCGGTCAGTTCACCATTCTATTATAAAACATATTATTCATGATAAAAAAGGAAAAGCCACGTGCCGCGGAGTCAGAAAAAAGTCTCATGCGAAAAAATCTCATGCCGCAGGGTCAGCTGCAGCACAAGACTTCATTCAAGCCTGATTCTGTTTCCATGTCCGGCCTTGGGTCCTTCCTGCCGCTGCACTTCAGCAGCTTCCTCAGCCGGCTGCTGAAGTCATCAGGCGGTCAGCTTTTTTCGGGACCAGTCACTAAGCCTCTGTCCCGGCACGTTCGCGCAACAGTTCATCAACGATCTCAGCTGCCTCGCCCACATGCCGCAGACAGGGACGGGACGCATAGTATTCCTGTGTCCTGGCCTCCGGGTCCCTCCCCGGTTTTGTCCTGACGCCGCTCAATAATTCCCGGCAGATGATCGTCCCGTTGGTCTCGCGGAACCTCCGGGCAAACTCCTGAACCAGATGATAGTGCTCTTTTTTTGCCTCCGGATCAGACGGATCCGAGTATCCATAGAGCTGCCCCAGTACGAGCAGGGCTCCGCTCACTGTACCGCAGACTTCCCTCATGCGCCCCATACCTCCGCCGAATGAAGAGGCCAGACGGGCAGAAGTCTCCCGGTCCAGCCCGGTCAGATCCTCAAAGGCGCACAAAACAGCCTGCGCGCAATTATATCCTTCCAGGAACAGAGCCCTGGCCTTTTCCGCATGATCCATCACATACCTCCATTGAATATAGTTATGAAAAAGAAAGCCGCATCCTGAAAGAATGCCGCTGCCGCCGCAAGGCGGAAAATACATTACGCGGGCCGTTTTTAAACAGGGCAGAGGCGGCCATGCCCCCTCTGCCCTCCCGCGGGCCGCCGTTCGCCGTCAGGCGAAAGATACCTTACGGCGGCCCTGCGATAAAAACAAAGGCTCCCGAAATATTTTCGGGAGCCTTCGCAGGCTGAAATTGGCCTGGGCATTATCTGTAAGCCGGACATACCTCCTTGTCGGGGGATTGCCTCAAACACTGACGCTGCCTCTTATTTGGACATTGCCTCCTGAACAGCAACAGCGACTGCTACGGTCATACCGACCATAGGGTTGTTGCCTGCGCCGAGGAAGCCCATCATCTCAACGTGTGCGGGAACGGAAGAAGATCCTGCAAACTGAGCGTCGGAGTGCATACGGCCCATGGTATCAGTCATACCATAGGAAGCGGGGCCTGCAGCCATGTTATCGGGATGCAGGGTACGGCCTGTGCCGCCGCCGGAAGCAACTGAGAAGTACTTCTTGCCGGCTTCCCAGCGCTCTTTCTTGTATGTGCCTGCTACAGGGTGCTGGAAACGTGTGGGGTTGGTGGAGTTACCGGTGATGGAAACATCCGCGCCCTCATGCCACATGATCGCAACGCCTTCACGGACGTCGTCTGCGCCGTAGCAGTTGACCTTCGCGCGGTCGCCGTTGGAATAAGCGGTCTTGTTGACGATGGTCAGAGCGTGATCTTCTTTGACATCTGCGGACAGATAGTCATATTTGGTCTGGACATAGGTGAAACCGTTGATGCGGCTGATGATCATAGCTGCATCTTTTCCGAGACCATTCAGGATGACGCGGAGGGGTTTCGTACGAACCTTGTTCGCGTTCAGAGCGATCTTGATTGCGCCTTCAGCGGCTGCGAAAGATTCGTGTCCGGCAAGGAAAGCGAAACATTCGGTCTCCTCGTCGAGCAGCATTGCGCCGAGATTGCCGTGGCCGATACCGACCTGACGCTGATCCGCAACGGAACCGGGAATGCAGAATGCCTGCAGTCCAACGCCGATCCACTTGGCAGCGTCTGCAGCCTTGGTTGCGCCTTCTTTCATAGCGATTGCTGCGCCGAGCTCATAAGCCCATTTAACATTTTCAAAACAGATCGGCTGTGTGCTCTCAACGATGCTGTATGCATCCACACCCTTGCCATTTGTAAAGGCCTTCACATCCTCAAAGCTCTTGAAGCCGTACTTGTCAAGAACGGGCTGCAGCTGGGGCATGCGTCCTTCATAGTTTTCAAACAAAGCC
>CACYTU010000063.1 GCA_902777355.1 uncultured Lachnospiraceae bacterium
AAGATTTTTGGTTGCAATGTTCCGGCCCATGTAAAAGAGGAATCATTTAGGAAGGAACTTGGCCTGAAATTGTAGTCCTACTTTTGCCGTCATCTAAGGGTAAACAATCACTGCAGGGGGCTGCTCCTATTTCAAGACTCGAGTCTTGCGCGATGATGAATAAAAAATCACCGGACAGCCTGCTGAGAAGTGTATCCTGAATCGCTCAGGAATATCACAGGCGGATCTCTTTTCCAAGCGCAGTCGAGTAAATGATCTTTTCCTTCACAGGAACTCCATAAGCATTTCCAAGAGCTTCCGCATAGAGTTCCAGCTGTGTACTGTATCTCATCTTAAGTTCGTCTGCAGTTTTAACGCGGTCTGTCTTATAATCCACAAGGACGATTTTCCGGTCCTCAATGAAGAAGGCGTCGATGATACCCTGGATCATCACGGTCTCCTCTTTGGGGAGTCCTTCTCCGACCCTGTCCGCAGGGCATCCCATGACAAAAGGCTGTTCACGGAACAGAAGTCCCGCCTGATCAGCTGTGTCCATGCGCTGCGCTAGAGGCGAACTTAGAAAGCTCTGCATCTGCCGTATATTGATCAGGGCGGCATCTTCTCCGGCGATCGAACCGGTATCGGCAATGCCGCGAATCCACTTTTCAATGCTTTCTCTTCCGCCCTGCAGGATTTGTTTACGGCGCGAGTAGTCAAGAAGCTCAAGCACCCGGTGAAAAGCAGTTCCCCTTCTGGCAGCGGCTGCAGCGGCTTCCGCGGCCTTTGCATCTCCTTCCTCTTCCTCTTCAGATTCAGTTTCACGGCGGACAAATGCCGGCAGATAGGGAACCGGTACTTCCTCCGGAAACATTTGAGCAGGGCCTTCGGAACTGCCTTCCTCCAGCTCTTCATAAGCAGCTCTCATTGCCCTGTGTTTGAGCTCGGAAACGGATGTCTGGGCGTAGAGGTCCCGCAGTTCTTCGTGGGGATATACCCTGAAATATCTGGAAGCCAGTTCCTGAGCGGCTGCGGGATCGGGCTGCTGTTCCAGCGGACGGCCTTCCAGTCCCCGCAGGATTTGGTCACACTGAGACAGATCCATCTGCCCGGCAGCAGCCTGCATCCTCAGATCCTCCGCGGAAACAATTCTGATATCCATGGGAAAAACATCCCTGAGTCTTCCGGGAATGTCTTCGTATGCCTGAATGTCTTGGCCTGCCGGAGAATCCTGTGTCTCCTGAAAGATTTCTCCGGAAAACAAAATGGAGGAAGCCTCCGGTCCGGCCTGTGCCATGACCGCCTGACAGATCAGTTCGGCATAAGAGGAGGCACCGGCAATCATGAAGGGGGAGAGCCTGAAGGCACCGGGCCGGCTGTAAAAACCCGACATTGCCGAAAGCCAGCTCTGGAGTTTCTTTTTCATACCTTTTTTGGAGGCAGTCAGGATCAGCTTTTCCTTTGCCCTGGTCATGGCCACATAGAGAACCCTCAGTTCCTCTCCCATGCAGTCCCGCTTGATCTTTTCCCCGATCTCAGTGCGGCGCAGGGTCGATGACCGTACTCTGGAAGTCGCGTCAAAGTAGTTGACACCTATACCCCAGTCCCCGTCATAGAGCAAGGGCCCGGAGGCGTCGTTTTTGCGGAAAGAAAAGGATCCCGATAAGCCGGCTGCAATACAGACCGGAAATTCAAGTCCTTTGCTCTTGTGGATGGTCATGATCCGCACGACATCGGCGTTCTCGTCGAGTGTATTGGCCTCACCGTAATCTATCTCCTCCTTCTTCATTCCGTCTATATAGCGGAGGAACTGGAACAGGCCGGTAAATTCCGTTTTAGCGAAAGAATCTGCGTGGTTCTGCAGCATGCGCAGGTTTGCAGCCCTTTGAGCCCCCGCCGGAAGCGCTGTGCAGAAATCCTGATAACCGGTTTCTTCCAGAAGGCCGTTGACTATTTCAGTTACGGAGCAATACTGCATCATCTCTCTCCACTTTCTTAAAAAATCCAGAAAAGACCTGCATTTTTCAGCCAGGGATGAAGAGATCAGAGAATCTGCAGCGGGGACCTGACCCTCCCCGGCCGCACTCTTCAGTGCATCAAAGAGCTGGCCCTGATCCGCTGCCAGACGGATCAGGGAAATCTCATCAATTGTAAAATCCCCGAAATATCCGCGCAAAGCACTATAGAGGGGAATGTCCTGGCGGGGGTTATCCAGAACGCGAAGCATGGAGATCAATGTGCGTATTTCTTCGGCGGCGAAATAACCGGTTCTGGATTCCGCATAGGCAGGAATTCCCTCCCGCTCAAAAACCGCCCGCAAATCCTCGTTCCAGCCGACCGTACTTCTCAGAAGGATCACGATGTCACCGTAGCGTGCCGGTCTCATCTCCTGCGTGTCCTCATCCCTGACGGGCAGTCTGCCAACGATCCGGCGGATGCGGTCCGCGATCAGCAGCGCCTCTTTCTGGCGGTCTGTCAGACCGGATATTTCTTCAGCCAGCACGGAGGTCCCGTCTTCCTCTCCGAAAAGTTCTTCGTCTTCTCCGCTGTCCTCATAAGAATCCCCGGAACCGCTGCCGGTATAGGAACTCCCTCCTTTTGCGGATGCAGCCTTCTGGTCATCCCCGTCGTCAGCCGCCGTGTCCAGCAGCCATAATTCGGCCCTGTACGGAGAGGTGCAGGCGTAAGGTATGTCTGTAAAAGCGTCTTCGGGCTCCATTGGATCAGAACGGCTTTCCGGAGAACTGCCTGGTAAAGTGTCATTACAGATTTGCGGGCTATTATCCTGAATATCGTCATTACAGTCGTCAGAGTTTTCGTCGGGAAAAACAGCTCCCTTTTTCAGGGAGACGCTCTGGTCGTAATCGACACCTCCTACTTCCCTTCGCATGATGCGCATGAAAATATCGTTGACGCAATCCAGGACCTCGGCTCTGCTCCGGAAGTTCTGATCCAGGTCGATCCGCTCTGTTTCCGGGTCGTCATGACGGTATGTATCATATTTTTGCGTAAATATTTCCGGCCTTGCCAGTCGGAATCTGTATATGCTCTGCTTGATATCACCGACCATGAAGCGGTTGTTGCGTCCTTCATCTTCTCCGGAAATAATCTGCAGAAGAAGCTCCTGTACCTCATTGCTGTCCTGATATTCATCGATCAGAATCTCTGCGTAATGGCTGCGAAGCGCCCTGGCAACACGTCTTGGGGCATAGCTTCCGTCTTCGTTCCGCACGGCAAGGATCTGCAGGGCAAAATGCTCAAGATCCACGAAATCAATCACATGTTTCTGTTTCTTCTTTTCCTGCAGACGGGCCGAAAAATCCATGACCAGGGTGGACAGGGTTTTGACAGGCTCAGCCGCGGACTCCATCATAGCAAGGATCACGGAGGGAGACTGCCCGCTGACGCTTTCCGCAAGCTTCTGAATCAGTTTCTTTTCCCGGTCCCTCATCCCTTTAACGGATTTTTGCAGGTCCTTGTCGTAATGGGCATATTTTTTTCCCCGCAGGGTGGGATATTTGGGAAAAGACCATGATACTGCCCTCAGGATCGTCTCCCAGAGATTGCGCAGGGCTTCATAATCAGAAGGAAGACTGTAGACTTTGTGATTTTCGCCTGTTCCGTCACTTCCAACAGTCTCCTGCAGGGAGTTATCTCCGTCCTCTTTCTCTTTCATGACATGCAGGAGATCGCGGACTTGCCCGAACAGGGCCTGCCTCTCTTCTTCAAGGAATGGCCACACTGCATCCGGACCGTCCGGCTGCAGACAGATATCCTGCATAGCCGCGTAGGCGCTGTCCGATTCCATGAGCAGTTGAACAGACCTGCTGATCAGAGCTTTCATCCAGGGCTGGGCAAAGAGCTCTTCTTCACTGTGGACATCATAGTCCAGTGACCGTTCTCTCAGCCATGCCTCGGGAGACGGATGGCTGCCTGCCTGGGTCCACAGTTCCGTGATCCGGTCTGTCAGTTCCTTGTCGCCCGAACCGGCTCCTGTGCAAAAGTATTCCACGCACCGCAGAAATGCAGGATCTTTTTCCCGGTATTTGTCCTCCAGAAAGTCTTCCAGGACTTCTGCCGCGATCAGACTGTTCTCCGCAGGCTCGATCTGCCTGAATCCAGGGTCCAGATCGATCTCGCTGAAATAATTGCGCAGCAAAAAAGTGCAGAAGCTGTCGATCGTAGTGATCTGGGCATTGTGAAGGAGAACTTCCTGCCTCTGAAGATGAGTGTTGCCCGGGTCTTCCCTGAGTCTTTTGGCGAGGGCGGCGCCGATGCGCTCCCGCATTTGAGCTGCCGCTGCCCTGGTAAATGTAACCACGAGCAGACGGTCGATATCGGGAGGATTCTCACCTTCCGTGATCAGGCGGACGATCCTCTCCACAAGTACTGCGGTCTTGCCGCTGCCGGCCGCCGCCGAGACCAGTATATTGTGATTTCTGGCATCCAGCACTTTCTGCTGTGCCTTTGTAAAATTAATACCCATAATATTTTATCAACGCTTTTAGACAGAACACTTTACAGTCAGAATATTTTTAAAGCCTGGACATTTCCGCAGTCAGAAATTTAAACAGACAGAATAGTTTCAAAGTCAGAAAATATCTACAGTCAGAATATATCCACAGTCAGAACATTTTCAGCTTTTTCTTCTCTCATAGCCGGGAATCCTGATATCAAAGCCGCATGCTTCGCGGTAGGGGCAATAATCACAGGCGGTCCTTCTGCTGTCGATCACTGCGGGGGCTGCAGTCACATCCCCGTCCAGGATACCATTGGCGACCCGGCACAGCGCTCCGGCGGCCGCCTCGGCAAGCTCATCATATTCCTGAGGGTCAATGACTCTTGAAGCAGCAGTAAAGTCTCCGTCCTTTTTCCTTGCTACCGGAATGACATCGGAATTATTTGAAAAATACTTGTCCAGATGGGAGACGCTTTCCCAGTCGTTGTACACAAGTCCTGTAGGACAGAGCTTTTTGCGGATTTCCTTCAGGATCTTCTCTTCTGCTTCCAGGGAGGCAGAGACTTTCCCTACGGAATCGCCTCCTCCATTCCCATCGTGCAGATTCATGTCCCAATCGCTCCCGGCAGGTTTCTCTTCTGTGTTCTCTGTCAGATTCCTGCCGGAATCCCTGCCGGCTCCCTTATTGCCTGAATAACGAAGTGTGAGAGCCTCTTCAGGGCTGATGTTGATAACAGGATCGAACATGCGGTAATAGAGCATGGCGGAGGGCACAGAGTCCTTCTCACGCTTGAGGGCTTCCATGTAAGTGATCAGCTGAAGCTGAAGTCCTCTCCTGATCTGTTCGGGATCAAGGTCCCTGCTGCCGGACTTGTAGTCCATGATTCGGATGAAGCGCCTGCCATTCTCTTCACAGATATCTACACGGTCGATCCTGCCGTTGAGAACCAGTTCACGGCCGCGGCCCAGATCAAATCTGATCGGGGGAAGCTCCCCTTTTCCACCGCCAAAACCAAGTTCCGCCGCCACAGGAAGAAAATCGCCCTGCCTGATCTGGTACTGGAGAGTTCCTACAGTGCGCAGAAGGCGCCTCTGGAAAGTCCTCAAACGGTTCTGATCCCGGAAAGACTTGTACATCAGAAGATTCCGGTAGTTGGCTGACTCCTCCAGCAGTGCCCGTTCGGAAAGGCGTGAGGCGTCCTCTTCTGTAAAGTCTTTCCAGCTGATCTTTTCAGCGCGAAGAAGGCTGTCAAAGCGCTGGAGAGCCGCATGCAGGACTGTTCCGGCATCGGCTTCCCTGAACTCATATGTCTCCCTCTCTCTGAGACTGAGTCCATAACGCATGTGCTGACGAAGCATACACAGGGCACCGGTCTCCATGCGGCTGATACCTCCGAAGACCTTGCTCCCATAGACGGCCCGGGCGACACCCGGCGCCAGCCGCCCGGGTCTGTATCGAAACAGGGCAGCCGCCCTGAGACGATTAACAGCCCTTGAGACTGCCGGATCCGCCATAACCTCCGGGCTTGTATAAAAGCCATACAGAAGAGTGAAATCTTCTTCAAAATGCGATCTGTCTCCGCTTCCGTCCACGAATCTTCGCAGAAGATCCGCCAGGGCACTCTGTCCGCCGGATCTGTCCATGATTTTACTTCTTTGCGGAAGCTTGTCAGTAATCTCAACGGAGACTGCAGGGAAGAGGTTCCTGAGCATGGACACCAGATAGGACGGCCTGAGGCTTTTTCCGTCCTGAGACACTTTGGCGAAGGATACCGACAGCGTTTCGGAGGGCTTTGTCATATTCATATACAGATATAATCTCTGTATAAACATCTGCTGTCTGGGCGTGGGCGCCAGCACAGTTCCGCCTGAGGCAAGGAACTCGCGGTCCATATCCGAGAGGATGCCTCCGCGGGAAGCGCTGCGCGGGATATTGCCCTCATTGACCCCGGCGATAAACAGGTGCCTGATCTGGGTCAGGCGGGTGCGTTCAATATCTCCCACAAGAACCCGGTCCACACGCTGGGGAAGTGTTCCCAGACGGATCTGGGAAAGGCCTGCTTCCAGAAGTTCAAGATAGTCCCGGGCACTGATCCTCTCGCCTCCGGTCAGATCATGAATCTGGTCCAACAGGTCGATTACTTTCTGGTAGATCTGGCTGTACTGCTTCTCCCTGACAACATCCCCGGTCTTTCCGAAGCTCTCTGAAAGTGAAAAAACACGGGCCTGCGCGTCAACTCTGATCAGAAATTCATAGAGTTCTTTTGTCCTCTCAGCGCAAGTCCTTGGCCGTCTGGCAATTGTTCTTACGGCTTTTGCACTGTCGATCTGGACACCGGCGCCGGTATCCGTCTTATCCCGGGAAATCACGGTATCAATGATTTCACCTGTATCAGTGATTTCGCCGGTATTAGTGGTTTCCCCGGCAGTAATGGTTTCCCCGGCAACAGTGTTTTCCCCGGCAGTAATGGTTTTCCCGGCAGCAGTGATTTCACCTGTATCAGTGGTTTCGCCGGTATCAGTGGTTTCCGGTTCCGGGAGGGAAGCGGTTTTCAGAGCCGGGGCGGAGACTGTCAGGGGACCAGTAACCGGCTCGACTTCACGCAGAAATCTGACCCGGGCCTCTTCACAGTCCGCGTCAAAAGGAACTGCCCACTTTTTTCTTCCCCGCACACCATTGGCCAGACAATAGTTTTCAAGCAGATCCACTTGCTCTGTCGACAGCCTGCTGAGTCCGCTGCGCAGATAGCGGAAAACCGAAGCGTAGGAAAAATTCTCAGAGGAAATCTGCAGAACACTCCTGATTCCCTCGATCAGAATATTATGAAAAACACCGCTGGTCCTGTCGATGTAGACGGGAACCCCGCTGCGGGAGGCCTCCAGGGCAAAAAAGTCCCCATAAGTCTCCAGATCGGCAGTCACGATTGCGAAGTCGCGGTAGGCACAGCCTGTATTCGCTATGATCTCCCCGATCCTGCTGAAGATTCTGCGCACTTCCTCTCTGGGTGTGGGGGCGGCAATGATCTGCAGACTCCGGTCTGTCTCCCTTTCTTTTTTTTCTTCAAAAGCTGTTTCAGGATACCTGAAAAGATTCTGTTCCAGATGGGCCAGGACAGGGCTGTCCTTGAATCGGGGAAGTCCGTCTGTAAAATAGATATCTTTTCCTCTGGGCAGCCGCTCTTTAGAAGCGATGCGGATGATATCCTTCACGGTTTTGCGGGTAAGGTAAAAGAGGTTTTCTTCTGCGCCCTCGCTGCCGCCGTCCGCAGTGACAGCAATATCAGGCCCGGAATCAGTGGAAACAGTAAAAGAAAAAATAACCTCTTTGGCGCAGCGGATCAGTTCAGTGACCACCCTGTACTGTACAGTAGTAAATCCTGTAAAGCCGTCGAATACGATCACAGACCCCCGAAGGCTCACGGCTTTGGGAATCGCTGCCGCCAGCAGATCCATTGTCTCCTCTGAAGTGACATAGCGGTCTTCTTTGGCCTCTCGGAAAGCAGCATACAGCTTTTTAATATCTCTGAGCCGGGCGGAAAGAGCATTCCTCTTATTGGCCTCGGCAAAAACCGCCATCTCCTCAATCTGCTCTAATCCGATCCCGTATTGCATAAATTCCGATAGCACGGACTTGATCTCATCGATCATCCCGGGACTGTGTATTCCTCTGCGAAGTATCTGAAGGTCAGAAAAGCAGCCTGAGGCAGCCCTTCGAAGCAGAAGGCTCTTTCCAATATCATCCAGAACAGCTCTTCTGTCCTCTCCTGTCTCGGAAAACACGCGGTGTGCCAGTCTGCCGAAGCTGAGCACATCGACATTCATCAGTACATGACGCGGATCTTCGTCGATAAGCTCGTGCTGAGTCTGCATTGAATACTGCTCGGGTACAATGACAATATATTTGGTTCTGTCTTTCCCCAGAGAGGAAAGCGACTTTCCGGCTCTCTCAATGATAATTTTCCGAAGATAATGACTCTTTCCGGATCCGGAAGGTCCAAAACAAAATGAATAACTCATATGCGAAGCCTGCCTTTATGTACATTTTTACATCAAAAGTGACTAAACACACCTCTGCAGGGCATGTTCGGATTTGAGCGTATCAATCACATTATCTCCTTTACGTAGATATTGACCCGGCGCTGAATAATTTCAGCCGTCTGTTCCGCGCTCTTTTGTCCTTTCAGGTAAGCTCCGGTCTCTTCTCTGATGATCGAGGCAATATGCTGGTCCAAGACAGATCTTTGACCGGCCTCTTCGATAAAGGCTCGGATCTGGCTGATATCTTTTTCCGAGGCGGTGGGGATCTTCACCTGAGAATTGCCGACGTTGTAATAGTCCTCATCCTGTTCGGTCACGATATTGCCTTCCTCATCAGTATAGGTCATAAATTCAGGTATTGTGGCTCTGTGCAGCATCTGATCCAGCGCTTTCCTGTTCACAGGAAAATAACTTTCCAGGTCATACTGATACTCATCCAGATAATATTCACGCAGATAATCCCAGCAGGCTTCTTTATCGTCAGAATCAGAACAGACAGCCATATAGAAGGGACAATAGATAACAGGACCTGAATTACCGTACCCCGGAAAGCCGGTAAACACGATGTCTTCTCCGAACATGCCATAACGCATAGTCTGATAGGAATTGACGCTGGTCAGAAAGAACTCGCTCATAAGCTGTTCATTATTTCTGACCCAGGCGCTGGAATCTTCTTCAAAAATACCGTTTCTGTATTTCATGGGGAATTTTTTGGCGAATTTGAGCAGATTTATGAATTCCTCGGAGTCAAAACGGCATTTTCCCTTTTCAAAATCAACAAACTGATCAGTGGAGTAATCTGTGATCCAGGACAGGACCGAAGTGCTGGTCACGATTCCCAATGCCTTCTCATACTTCATGTTATACTGCTTGATTTTCCGGTCGATCTGATCGATCGAAACTCCTTTTATGGTCTGACCCTTCTGATCTGCCGGAACATCACTTTCAGTGTCAAAGTCTTTCTTTTTTCCGACAAGTCCCATCAAAGAAAAAGAAGGAGTGATGAAGTACATCCTGCCCCTGATCCTGTAGGCATCCAGAATATTTTCCAGATACTGTCTGCCTGATATCTCGGCATCCGCCCTGAAATAGGGCTCCATGTCTTCGAACACTCCCTTTTCAACATAACTTTCAACAGGTATTTCGTCTGAGACGCAAAGAATGTCGGGAACATCTCCGGTGCTGATCACCGCATTGAGCGCCCCGACATCCTGGTACGTTGATGAGTACTCTACAATCCTGATTTTGTACTTTTGACTCCTCTTATTATATTTGTAAACATCATCCTTCAGAGTGAACGGGGCTCTCAGGCAGCCGATCGTCAGAGTTTTAATTTGAGAGGCGGACTGCTGGTCCGCCTTTTTCAGCAGGGTGGGTATGCTGTTCATATCATCGTCATAGGAAAGGACCAGGGCACTTTCCTGGGTCAGCATGGCCAGACCCGTGATCTCTATGAACTGCTGGCCGGATGCCTGGAAATCCACTATTTTAACCGGCTTGGAACCGTCCGTCCTGAATCCGAAAACACCTTCTTCTTTTGCAATATAAAAATCATATTTTCCGGATCCGGATGCAACTCCTTCTGTGAAATAGAATTCGGCAGGGGCAGTTTTGGTTTTATTCCACTTAAATGTTTTCGAATCCAGGCTCCACACCGTGAGCTTGTCCTTGGGCCAGCCGACCAGAAGGATATTTCCCTTGCTGTCAGTGCAGACTTTGGCCATCATGCTGTCGTCCGGAAGGGCGATCTTTTTCTGTTCTCCCTTTTTGTTGTCAAAAATGAAGAGGGAGAGGTCGGAAAGAACTGCTGTAAAGGAATCTGTAGAAATCATTCCCAGGGGCCAAAAATCCGTGTCTGCCTTGATACTGACACTCCAGACTTCCTTCTGTTTGTCTCCCAGACAGCGGAGAACGTAAATCATATTCCCTTTTTTATCAGTATCCTCGGCAATCATGTAAATATTTCCCTTAGTGTCAGCACTGACACCGCAGACATAACTGTCAGAGGATACGGGAAGATTTAAGTTGGAGGCATTCTTTCCATCTGCGTCGAAAACGGAAAGATATGTGGATTGCGCAACACCCATATTAGAATACAGGGTATAGTATTTGCCGTTTTTCGCAAAAGTGGAGGAATACATGATTCCATCCTCCCCCATATCATCCTCAGCGCCGACCGCTTCTGTTTTGATCTGCTGGAGCGGAGAAGGAATCTCTGTAAAGATGGTGGAAGAATCTGCCTTTGCGACAGCGACGGGTTCGTTATCAGTGCTTTTTTTGAGAGCATAACCTCCGCAGCCTGTCAGAGCTGAAAGAAGGAATGCAGCTGCAAGAAACAGAGAAATAAAACGTCTTCCAGTAAATACTCTCATGAGAAACCTCCTGTACATACAAATATATGGAAAAGGCGGACGCCCTGTAATCAAAGAAAAAACGACACGGCCAACGAGTGTTGTACAGTATCGTGTCTATATCATAATACCACTAAATCTGGTTACTTCAAATATAAATATATGAATATTATGTGTTTTTAAGCGCAATTTGTATCTGTCTGTCAACTCCCTCCCGAAAAAGAAAACCGGGAGATGATCTCCCGGTCCTTCAAAAGAAATAATTAAATGTTTTCTTCAACAAACTTCATAAGCCGCTGTGCGTCGGTATCTTCTTCTCCTCCGATAATCTCCATCTGTACACAGTCTCCTTTTTTCGCATGCAGACTGAGAACATTGAAAATCATTTTTCCGCTGCCTGTTTTGCCCTCGGATTGAATCTTCACTTCACCCTTGCAGGCTATGGTCTCTTTGATCAGCTTTCCTGCAAGTCTGGCGTCCAGTCCGTTTTCATTATGTATTACAAAGGAAAATTTTTTCATCTTACCCTCTTTTTTTATTCTTCTCCGCGGCATCAAGAATCTTTTCCACATTTTTCCGCCCGTTGCGGATCCCCATATCACAGAGCACGGCCGCAGCAAGGCCAAGGGCTGTGATCACTGCGCCGACAGCGATCAGGGGAGTTCTAAATGCTTCACGCACAAGGCCGCCGTAGATTAAAGCCGCACCGACTGCAGCGATGAGAAATGCAGTGGATCTCCACTTGCTGATGGATTTGAGAGCTTCGGATTGTCTCCGGGCTTCCTCCAACAACATGCCTGGAGAATCCGTATTTGATTTGACTGACTGATCAGGCATAAATCCTCTCATTCCGGAGCCGTCCGGCAAAATAGTTGTGGACTGCTCCATTTAATACAGAGATAAGCTGCGACGCTGATTTACCTTTATTCTGTCCACGCCCCCGCAGGGACGTGGACAGGAAAGATTTTATTCCGCTATTGCTTTTGAATGTCTTCCGCATTATCTTCCTGAAGTAATACCCGGCATTCAAAGCTTTATGACCGGATGCGGCAAAAAGTAACATTTCCGTCTGATATCATACCTGCCTGCGGGCATACGCCCATGGCCGCATGTATGATCAAAGCCTGGCGCTGCGCCGCTCTTGAGAGCTCTTGCATCGCGCTTGGAACATTCGGAATCACTTCTGACGCCTGTAATGTGCGGATTAATATGCAAGTCCGGGATTGAAGAATCCGATCAGAACGCCTACGAAAGCGATCACGACCAGAAGACCCATGACTTTCAGAGGGCTCAGCTGCTTCTTGGCCATCAGCCACCAGCAGAGAATAACGAAGATTGCGGTCAGCATGCCGGGGAATACACTGTCGAATTTCTCCTGAAGGACCATGTATGCTTCGCCGGCCTCGTTGTAAAGAGCAAAACTGGTCTTTACACTGATCCAGGACGCGGAGACGGCACCGATGACGATTCCGCCCAGGGTAGTGACAGCTTCACGGATCGCGTTGCCGATATCGCCGACAAGGAACTCAACGGCCTTGGTACCCATGTCATAGCCCTTGAAATACAGGAAGCGCATTCCAAAGTATGCGAAAAGGTTCCATACGATGATGTAGAAAACCAGGGAGTCACCGATACCTGCGATGGGACCCATCAGACCTGCGCGCAGACCGTTGATGGTCTCGCTGTCAACATCTTCCGCGCCGTTGGCACGTGCTTCTTCCAGACCTGCTGTGACACCGACGATGATGGCACCGAGCTGAGGCTCTGTATTGAAGAAGGTTCTGTATGTATCCATGGATTCTGCCATTTTGTCCGGATCATCCGCATACAGCTCTTTGCAGAGAGGCAGCATGGAGCAAAGGTAACCGAATGTCTGCATGTGCTCCTGAGAGAAGCAGGTCAGGTTTCCGTAATACCATCTGTGGAAACCACTGTTTAATGCTTTTTTAGATAATTTCTTTTCTGCCATGATCAGATATCCTCCTCATCATCATCCCATCCGTTATCAGCTGCTGCGCTCGACGCTGCTGCCGCCGGTTTTCTGAGCTCAAGCATTTTCAGTTTGAAGATCAGGATCGCGAACAGGCCTGCGACGACTGTGGAAGCGACCAGGTTGATGCCCATGGAAGCTGCCAGAGTGAAGCCAAAGAGATAAGGAATGAAATCAAGTACATTGCGGACGATCTGCTTGAGCAGGATCGCAATACCTACGCAGGGAAGGAGAGCGCCGACGGTGAAGAGAGTCTTCATCGGGATGCCATCCATAGGAAGCTTTTCCTTGATCAGGTTGACGACAGGCTCACCGGCCATGCACATCGCGACTGTAGGGATCAGGGAGAAGCAGATATGGGAGATCCAGGGGAATACATAGTCGACCATGGGAAGCTTGTCATATTCACGCTTGTCTACCCATGCCCAGCCCATGTGCTGCCAGACCAGGTTCATGGTAGCTGTGCCGTAGAAAAGGACAGTACCGATCGTACCGACCATGGTGCCGAAAGAAGTTGCCAGAGCAGTTCCTTCAGCGGAAGCGGGATCAAGACCATAGCTCTTGAGAGCGATCATTGCCAGCGGGATACCGATGTAGGAGACCGCACGGACGTCAGCGGAAACTGTGCCGCCGGGAGTTACCAGAGCGATGTAAACGACCTGCATGGCGCAGCCGACCAGAATACCGGTGGGGATGTCGCCGAGGACGATACCGCAGATCAGACCGCCGACCAGGGGACGGCCCAGTGTGTAGTTACCGATTGATGTGCCGCCGAGTCCGGGCATACTGGACAGGGAAGCAAACAGACCCAGGATAATTGCCTGTACGATATTTATAGACATTTTCATTCTCCTCTTATTCGAATCGGGCAGGGAAGCTGTTCACGCTTTGGTTTAAAGCTTCACCCCTTCTATGTCGGCACGGCCAACATACAGAACTGCGGACTCAGAGGAAAAAACCTGCTGATCCGCCATCATGCATGACCGGCCAAAGCTTAAAGGGTTAAAAACCGGCTTCCTGATGCCAAATGATTATTTGCCCTGTGATCAGTCTGTGAAACCGAACTGGCCGCGGAATTTCTTCCAGTTGCCGATCGCGGATTCTTTGACAAGCGCGAACTCGATCTCGTAACCAGCCTTCATGATCGCTTCGAGTGCCTCTGCCTCTTCCTGTGTGATGGACTGGTTGTTGCCGAGCTTGACAGCGCCGGGACGATCGTTGCAGGGTCCGATGATAATAGTCTTGACATTGCTGGGAACAAAGCCTGCATCGACGAGGATCTTCTTCATGTCGACAGGATTCTTGGTGATCAGGAAGTAGTTGTCCTTGGACTCGACAACCTTTTTGCTCTTGGCGATGAACTCATCGACGCCCCATACAAAAGTCTTCTTGTCGGAAGCGCTCTTGTAAGCACCTTTCAGGACGGGGTTCTTGGCGGCTGCATCGTTGACAGCGATCAGTCCCGTGCAGGGATACTCAAGGGACCACCTTGTCACGGTCTGTCCATGGATCATTCTGTCATCAACACGTACGAAAGATACTGACATTGTAAATCCTCCATTCCGGAGCGTACCTGACTTGACCGGGCGGAAGCGGGCATTTTGATATGCCTGTCAGGAATGACTGCCCGGTTTGGCAGAACATGCGACGCTCCGGCGCATGTCTGCGGCCTTTGAGAATGACAAAGCACTCTCAGCCATGTGTAATGTATCCGGATAAAAAAGAACCGCGATCTTCCGATCAGAGATCCTCTTCCTCCTCATCGTCAACTGCGACAACGAATTCCTTGATCTGATCTTTTGCGCCCTCGATCAGCTCGTCGATGAGTTCAGATGTCTCCTCATCATCCTTGCTGAGCACACAGGTCAGAACCAGAGGAAGGTTCATGCCGCCGATCATTCTGGTGCGTCCCAGAAGATCCATTTCCATCAGCACGTTAGCTGTGGTCGCCAGGGGAGATCCGCCGACGATATCAGCGAAGAGAATGATCTCATCCTCAGCGCCGACAACAGAGAGAACTGACTTCACGTTCTCTGCGAATTCATCTGCGCCCATGCCGTTGCTCAGGCTTGTGGAAAGAACATCTTCTCTCTCTTCACCTGCCAGCATGTTGACTGCTTTGTGAAGGCCGGGTGCAAACTCACCGTGGCTTACCAGTACTACATACTTCATAGATACGCCTCTCTTTCTGTTCTTATCGATTTGATAAAATTAATACGAACAACTGTAAAAAAAGTATAAAAAAAAGGTGACATTTGTTCATCTCACAAGTGTCACCAATATTGTCTGATATTTGTCATACTTTCACATGACATTTGTCATGTATGATATTACAAAAATCAGTTTTTTCTATTGCGATTATTTTTTTCGATTATTCTTCTTCGATTATTCTTCCAGAGATCCGCTCTGTGCCTTCACGGCCGCAGTTTTCTAAACAAATCCATAATATAATTCAAGACTCGCTCGCGAGTCTTGCGCGCCGGATAAGTCACGGGTATTGAGCGATGGAAAATAAACGGGTTGAATTATATGTCGGCAGTTCTCTTCTATGTATCACTTTTGACTTACTTTTTTAAAGGACGCTTCACGGCAGGTCCTTCTCTCTACTGCAGGTTTTTCAGATAGCTGTTCAGCTTTCTGTTCCAGATGATCTGTTCCATCTGCAGGTTGGAGGAGCTTTCCAGAATCGACTGGACCGCGATGGAGATTTGTTCATTGATCTCACCATACCCTTTGATGTAGCGGGGCATGATCGATTTCTCCATGACGAACCTGAGAGTGTCCATATTGAATCTGCTGCCGGTTCCCTGGCGGAGCAATTTGGCCGTCTCATCGGATTCCGTGAGAGATGTCAGCGGAGAGATTCCCTCAGAATAATCAAAGATTTTTCCCTGGATCTTCTCATCAAAGGTCAGGGTTTTCATCAGTTCCCAAACTTCTTTTTCGTGTGAAGTCTTTTTGCTCATGCCCAGGCAGAGCGTATCGAGCACTGACACATTATCCCCCGAGGGACCCGAAGGCATACTCAGGCATTCCCATTCAAAACCGGAATATTTCTTGAGACTGAGCTCTTTTGATTTATAAGCCCTGTACTCCGAAAAGACCATGGGCTGAAATGCTACATTTCCCTTGGAAAAATCGGCATTGGAAAGAGCATATCCGGAGCTGAGATTATTTATGCGCTCAAGAAAAGATATTGCCTCTCCCACTTCGCTGACCGTGAAATCGCAGGATTTTCCATCAGGACTTAGAATCTTGACGCTGTTGGCACAGAAAGCATCCTGCCATGTATAGCCCCGGACCCCGAACTGGTTAATGACACCGCTCTCGTCAGTTGAGTGGGTCACAGACCTGCAGATTGAAAGAAAATCCTCCCAGGTCCAGTCGGAATCCGGCATGTCAATGCCCTCCGCGTCCAGGATCGTCTTGTTGACTAACATCATCCTGGGAGCGCACTCATAGGGGATCGCGAGTTGGTTTCCATTCAAATATCCGGCATTATAGGCTGTAGGATAATAAGCCCAGGGATCGAAATCATCGTCTTCATAAATCAGATCATCCAGTGGATGAAGGGCTCCGATTCTGGCGAAAGTATCGAGATAATTCCCTGGTATAAAGAAAAGATCCGGGGCAGACCCCTGCATAAACTGTTCCGCCAGCCACTCCGGATAATCGGATTTCCGGATTCCGGAGGTATAGACCACCTCGTAATCGGGATGCTTTTCCCTGAATTTCGAGATTGCCTCATCCAGTATCCTGTAGTAATAGCCGTTTTCTATATCCCAGTAGCTTCCGGCAAAAACACCGACCACGATTTTTTTCTTCCTGTTAAATCCCCATTTGCCGTATATTCCGCTGAGGAGGATCCCGGAGATCAGGATTAACAGGCCCGCGGCAGCCACACGCCAGTACCTGCGGGCAGCTAATTCTTTTTTCAGATTGTTCATAACTGACGCCTCAGTATATTACCTGCTCAGCGGCCGGTTGGCCGTGCCTGTCTGGACAGCCCAGATGGCAACCTGCGTCCGGTCGCGAAGCTGCAGCTTCGACAGGATGGAGCTGAGTGTGTTTCTGACAGTTCCCTCGGAAAGATTCAGTTTCGCCGAGATTTCCTTGTTGGACAGACCCCTTCCGACCAATATAACCACATCCCACTCATGTGGCTTGAGACTGTCCGCCAGAGAGCTGTCCACCTGGATCGCCAGATTAGACTGGGCCAGGCGGGAAAAAAGACGGACGACCTTGGAGGCAATATCTTCATTGATCATTGCTGTCCCGTTATAGACCTTGCGGATCGCGTCAGAGAGTTCCTTCATGGAGATACCCTTGAGAAGATAACCGCTGGCTCCGAATTTCAATGCGTTAAAAACGTATTCATCGTCGTCGAAAGTGGTCAGGATGATGATCTTGATATCCGGATACAGCTCCTTGATCCTCTGTGTACATACAACCCCGTCCATCTTGGGCATACGGATATCCATGAGGATCACGTCAGGCTTTTCTTTCTTCACAGAATTCATGACCTCAATGCCGTCGGCGACACAGTCTGTCACCTGGAAGTCTTCGACATTATCCAGAATGATCATGAGACTTTGGCGGATCAGTTCCTGATCATCAGCGATCAATATTTTAATCATGATTCTTCCTCCGTAGTTACGCGGATCGGCACTTTTGCCTCGATGATAAATCCATTGTCTCCGTTCCAGGATATTATACCCTGCAGCATCTCCACGCGCTCTTTCATATGATGGAGCCCGAAACCGCTCTGAATATTTGAACACCCCTTACCGTTATCAGCTATACGTATGTAAATATCATTGTCCAGATGCGAGATTCGGATATCAATGTGGGACGCGTGTCCGTGCCGGATCGCATTGGTGATACTCTCCTGCACGATTCTGTAAATGACGTCCTCTTCATCCTGATCCAGGTTTTCGAAAGATTCGTGACAGGAGAAATCTATTTTGACACCTGTGGATTTGCCTGACTCCTCTACCAGCTTTACAAGCGCCTGTTTAAAATCCAGAGTTTCCAGAGCATCCGGCCTCAGTGCGTTGACGGAGTGCCTGACATCCGTGATTCCGTTTCTGGCAACCTCCGCAATCGCGCGCAACTGTTCCTTGGTAGCCTCCGGCGCTATATCCATCAGCATGATACAGGCCTCAATGCCCGTGATGATTCCCGTCAGCGAGTGACCCAGCGTATCATGGATCTCCCTTGCCAGGCGGTTTCGCTCTCTGGTCTCCGTCATCCGGACCTGTTCCTCAGCGTATTCCTCCAGTTTCCTGTTTGCCACCTGCAGCAGACTGTTCAGGCGCAGGATGCGTTCTTTTTCGCTGGTCTGTGAGACTGTGAGGACAACCATAAATAAAACAAAGACCAGGGTATTGACAAGAGAAAGCATGTTCAAAACACCCAGGAACATGTTTCTTACATCAACCCTGTAATAAGACCACATCTGCTCGATCGGAACCGCGTTCAGATAAGTTCTGAATTCACTGGCACTCATCGCGACATAGGATACGCAGATCAGAATGATATAGGCAAGTCGTTTTTTCCAGTCGATCCTGTATCGCATGGCGTCTGCCAGAAGCAGCATGACCATGCCGGTGTAACCAAATCCTGTCAATGCGCTGATCCAGATCGAAATCCCGTATTCCAGCAGCAGCTTTGCGACAAGCTCCGGGTGATTATTGCAGGGAACAGACAGCAAAAGAAGCAGGCAAAGGACCAGAAACATTACACAGACCGGCATTTTCCAGAAAAGAACAGGGATACGTCCGGAATTAACCAGGAAGGTAAGAGCGGTACCATTATGTATATATCCCCTCTGGGCATGCACCGTCACTACTGTAAGCAAAAAAATGATCAGCACATTCAGCAGCTGCATCTCTCTGAATATCATACCGGAAGCCAGGCGGATGTCACCTGCTTCGTTATCAGGATAATCCCTGTAGATTTCTAAAGGTTTTTCGGCCATTCCTGATCTCCTGTATCCGAAACCGGACTGATTCCGGCTGTCAGACCATCTTTTTACAAAGAAATCATTTTTAAACACTCTTTATAAAAAACTCTTTTATAAGAACTTTTTTATAAAGAACACTTTTTTACAAAGAGGCAGATGTCACTGCCAGCGGTCCACGTTGTGTTCTTCTACATTCTCCTGAGTGACCAGTTCGACAGGCACCAGGATCATTGGATCCACTTTTTGGCCCCGCAGCAGCATGTAGAGCGCGTCAGCCGCCTGCTCACCGACCTTTGTGGGAGACTGGGCTACAGAACCCTTGATCTTTCCGTCCCGAATCATGGCTTTGACATCGGGAGAGGCATCTACACCATAAAGCTCGACAGATTCCAGAAGCCCCTTCGAGTCCAGCGCCGCCGCGGCACCGATACAGGAGGGATCGTTGAGACAGAAGACACTGTCAAAAAGGATTCCTTCTTCGATAAAACTTTCCATCCGGGGCACAGCCAGTTCAAGCTTGCCCTCACAGGGTATTTCCCTGACGATCCTGATACCTTTCCTTCCGGAAACAGTATCTGTAAATCCCTTCACTCGCTGTACTCCTGAGAGCGCAGCATCATGTGTAAGAAGGACGATATTTCTCTTTTCTCCCTCTTCCATTTTTGATAACAGATATTCTCCGGCCAGAACACCTGCCCGGTAATTATCGGATACAATCGTACAGTCGGCAAGACTTGAATCAGAGAGGTTCGAGTCCACAACGATCACGATCACACCCTGCCTCCTGGCTCGCCGCAAAACATCGGAGAGGGCGTCAGAATCAACCGGAGTCAGGATCAGAACCCTGATTCCCATATCCAGCATGTCTTCAATCTGCTCCACCTGCCTGTCAATATCCAGCGCAGGATCCCTGACGACCATATGATCTCCTTCCGCATCCACACGGTGGGAAATCTGCTCATTGATGATGGCGAACAGTTCATTGTTCATGGTCATATAGCTTGCACCAATCAACACCGAATCCTCATCCTGACTCACTGAACCGTCAGGATGAAAGAGAAAATATCCTGCCAGCAGAACGACGAGTATAAGAGCGATTATGAAATTACATATATTTAAGATGCGTTTAAAATTCATCTGTTACGCTCCCTCTTATCGTTGATAATCCGGTTTTGAATAGTACCGTCTGATTAAATAAGACCGGGGATCAGCGAAGCCGGACGCTGTAAAATACGATGGTTTCACAGGGGCCGGGCACTTTATACTGTCCCTGTTTTTTGTTAAAGCAGGGCACTAAGCAGACTCAGATCAGGCGGAATCCGATGACACTTGCAGTCATCATGATCACCCCCGCCAGAAGTACTCCCAGCATGACAGCCACCACTGTCGATTTGAAATCCATGTCCAGGATACTGGCAGCAAGAGTACCCGTCCATGCGCCTGTGCCGGGGAGAGGAATTCCGACAAACAATAATAGTGCCACAAACAGACCTCTTCCGGCTTTTGCGGTCAGCTTTTTTCCGCCCTTCTCACCTTTTTCCAGGCAGAAAGTAAAAAACTTCCCAATGACGGGCTTGTCAGCGCCCCATACCAGAACTCTTCTGGCGAAGAGATAGATGAAAGGGACCGGAATCATATTGCCGATAATGCAGACAATATACGAAGGGACGATTGGCAGACCCATTCCCTGGGCGATCGGAATCGCGCCTCTAAGCTCAATCAGAGGGACCATGGATACCAGAAAAGGAATGATATATTGATTCATAATGCCGGGAAATACCTCCATAATTAAATAGTATACGAAATAATGAGATAATCAGGAATATTATTTTATATGCTTTCTGTAAAAACAGATTGTAGCAGAAACAAAAGACAACCGCAAGAAAAACGGCGCCCACCCGGGAGCGCCGTTTTTCTAAAACACGGCCCGCGTAATGTATTTTCCGCCTTGCGGCGGACGCGGGCCGGTCGGGGGGCAGAGAGCGGCGTAGCCGCCTCTACCCTATTGTCGTATTTTCATCGATTCAATTTACTGCCGACAGAACAGATTTCTCCATGGACAGTAATAGGTGTCTGCATTGTGCCGTCTGCATATGCTCATGAGCCGGCCTGTTCGACTTTATCTCTCTCTTCCAGCAGCTTTTTGCAGCTGACAATTCTCACGCAGAGAGCAAAGAGTCTGGCCGCGATCTTGAGATCTTCGATCGGAGGATAACTGGGCGCGATCCTGATATTGGAATCATAAGGATCTTTGCCATAAGGCCAGGTGGCGCCTGCCTTTGTCATCTGAACACCTGCCTTATTACAGAGTGCAACAACCTGCTTCGCGCAGCCGGGAATGGTCTCAAAACTGATAAAATAGCCTCCCTTGGGCTTGGTCCAGGTACCGACATCAAGACCGGTGAGATTCTGGTCCAGAATCTCTTCAACTGCCTCGAATTTAGGACGGAGGATCTTGGCATGCTCATGCATATGCATGACCATTCCATAGATATCACCGAAGAACCGCACATGTCTGAGCTGGTTCACCTTGTCGTGTCCTATAGTCTGGACCTGGAGCTGCTTCTTGATATCTTCCAGATTGTTGGGTGATGTCGCCAGCGCGGAAATACCGCTTCCCGGGAAGGTGATCTTGGACGTGGAAGCAAACTTATAGACCATATCGGGATGACCGCATCTCTTGCATTCTGCCAGGATTTCGATCACATAGTCCTGGTCAATATCATAGAGATGATGAATGCCATAGGCATTATCCCAGAAGATACGGAAATCCGGAGCTGCAGGATTCATCCTGGCCATGCGGCGCACAGTTTCATCGCTGAAGGAATAGCCCTGGGGGTTGGAGTATTTGGGAACACACCAGATACCCTTGACCGCCTCGTCTTCCGTAACCAGCTTTTCGACAATATCCATATCAGGGCCGGTAGGAGTCATCGGAACCGGAATCATTTCAATACCGAAATATTCAGTGATAGCGAAATGCCGGTCATATCCGGGCGAAGGGCAAAGGAATTTGACTTTGTCAAGCTTGCACCAGGGAGTATTCCCCATAATGCCGTGGGTCATGGCTCTCGATACAGTATCGTACATGACATTGAGCGAAGAATTCCCGTAAATAATGATATTATCGGGATGATTCTCCATCATATCACCGATCAGCTCTTTGCATTCACGAATGCCGTCAAGACCGCCATAATTACGGCAGTCGGTACCATCTTCATCGAAAAGATCAGCATCAGAATTAAGAGCATCCATAAGACCCATAGAAAGATCAAGCTGTTCAATACAGGGCTTGCCTCTTGCCATATTCAGTTTAAGGTCCATTTTCTGATATTTCTTATATTCCGCGCGAAGTTCTTCAAGCTCAGCTGAAAGTTCCTCACGAGTCATCTCTCTATATGGCTTCAAACAAAACTCCTTTACTAAATAAAAAATATGATAACAATCGGTAAATCAATACAAATCAGTGGAAACCGTTTGCACGTGCAATATTATTGCAAATGAATGCTGAATGTGTCAAGTGTTTTTGTATCCCGTAATTAATGTATACAATGATATAATCTGAAGACAGCCGGATACCCTCTCCGGCAAACTTAAAGAAAAAAGACCTGGGTTCTCCTCCTCTGCTGCAATACAAAATAAAAAAACACCGGGGCTCTCCTCTCCTGTTTGTTCAGGAACTGATCGGAGCCCCGGTTCTTCTATTCCGCTATTATCATTAACTTCTCTGCTATTATCATTAACTTCTCTGCTATTATCATTAACTTCCAGGTTATTTATATTCAGTTGAGTAGTAGGGGATCACGAGACTGGTCCCTGACTGCAGCTGAGGTATCTCACCTCTGTGAAATGGAAGGCTGTTAATCTGGCAGATTTCCTTCACGTAATCTTCCTGTGACGAGTAATAGGTACTGTTGAAGGTACTCTCGATAAGATCTGCAAAGCTTTCGCCGTAGGGAATCGAGACTGTTGTGTGGTACTTCCACGCCTGCTGACGGGGTCTTCCGGATGCACCGGTGATCATATGGAATCCGGTAATCATTGATGTCAGAGCGACTACAAGCACCAGGAGACGCAAAGCGCGCAGTGCGGACGATGATGTCTTCTCTTTGCGGACAGAGGACACAAGACCGGTTCTGTTATCCTTTTGTCCTGTAATTGATTTTACTTTTTCTGAAGCTTTCACATGTTGCCTGTTTTTTATATCTGTGTTTTTGCTGCCGGCGGCCATTTCGACGGCTTTTTTCGTCACAAACCGCTTTGAACCTGTTTTTTTCGAAGCGGTCTTTTTTGAAGAAGAGGCCATTACAGGATTGTATCCATGCTCCGGTGAGTCTGAGCAGTCCGCAGAGTATTCATGAGAACGACTGCCGGTTCCGTTCACGGCTGCCGCTCTTCTGCCGCTGATCCTGACCAACCGGTCCCGTGTCCCGTATATATCATATTTACCCTGATACGCGGTCTGTACACAATCCATGACAACAATTCCGTTCATAATTCACACCCTTCACTTAAATCCTGTTATGCTGAATAGCATCTTCCCAGGAGTATTGCTAAGAACTATTAAATACCTTTTAAAATATAATTTCTTAAATGTGATATAATGCTGTTTAATGCAAACAAACGTTTGAATCAAGATTATTATATCGAACATACGCTCTGCTGTCAACAATTTTCGAACAGATTTTCGGAACACATTTTCGGAATATACGTTTGCATTTTATGCCTGTGTAGTGTATAGTAAAAGCATATAAAAACATGATTAAAGCAGCGGGGAAAGCGGCCTCAAATGCCGGGCCCTCTCGAGCATTTGAGGACATTTTCACAAACCGCTTGCAGTTTGTCAGCGCCGCACACATGTGCACCGAGCAAGGCAGGGCCGCCCTGCGGCCGCCGCGGGGCGGGGTGCGAATGTGAGGAGCATAGCGGGAGCGCCAAAGCGCGCAGCAATGCGTGCTTTAATCATGCATATATGCCGGCACTTGCCCATTGCCACAGGTATAAAATGAAAGTCACATCTTAACCGGCTCAGGGTGATTTACTTGTTTCCGGACACGTTCACCCGTGTATAAGACCATTTGGCTTTTCTTAAAAGATAACTGGTGTATCATCCGGGACGGGAACCCGGATTTGTCTTCAATCATTCAGACAGACAGGAGATATAACATGAAAACCACAAATTATAACGGCAGCAGACGCCTTTCCGCCAAACAGAAGGAAATACTGGAATATATCAAGGACGAGATCCTGAAGAAGGGATATCCGCCCACAGTCAGGGAAATCTGCGAGAAGGTTAATCTGCGCTCAACCTCTTCTGTTCATGCCCATCTTTCAACCATGGAGAGAAACGGCTTTATCCGCAGGGATCCCACGAAACCGCGCGCGATCGAGATCTGTGACGACAGCTTCCAGGTTGTCCGGACTGATATGACTTCCCTTCCTGTGATCGGAGACATCGCTGCCGGCCAGCCCCTGCTCGCACAGGAAAATATACAGAGTTATTTTCCTGTCCCCGCTGAATTTGTTCCATCAGGTGAATCCTACGTTCTTCGTGTGCGGGGGGAATCCATGATCAATGCCGGTATTTTTGATGGAGACTACATCTTTATCAACTCCTGTAATACCGCGTCAAACGGTGACATCGTCGTCGCTCTGATTGACGATTCCGCTACTGTCAAGACTTTCTATAAAGAGAAAGACCATATCCGCCTCCAACCCGAAAACGACTCAATGGATCCCATTATTGTGAGAGAATGCGCGATTCTCGGAAAGGTTTTCGGAGTCTTCCGCCTGATGGGCTGATTTAAAGGGTTGAATTTACAGTGATTCTATTGCTGATTTTATAGCTGATTTGATTGACTGATCACCCGTCTTCATCCTTTTTACGGATACTGGTTCCTGTTTTTGTTCTGTTTCCGGTCTAATCAATCTCTATCTGTGCTTTCGGGACAGAATATGATGATTTCAGAACATAACTTGACATTCTGATCAAAAAGAAACCCGGCACAGGATACAATAAGCACTGAGTATGGTGCCTGCTGTATCTGCGCCGGGTTGTTTTTTTGTTTATTCGGTTTGTATGGAAGATATTCAGTTATATTGTCCGCATGGAGCAAAAAGCGAAACGGGGAGCAAATTACTTTCCGCACGGAGCAAAAAGCGAAATGGGGAGCAAATTACTTTTTCGCACGGAGCAAAAACGAAACGGGCAGTGAATTAAGGCACTGGCCAATACGCCGGGCAAGGGGCGGATTACTTATGAGATATCCAGATCACGAACGATTCTAAGTGTGTACTCGGGGAATTCCTTCTGCACTTCCTGATGGATCTGATCACATGCTTCCTTTGGATCGACATCAAAACTCATGACAACATCAAATCGAATCACCTTTTTTTCCGTATCAGCATAGAAACCGTGCACCTGCAGGGCCCACTCGTGGCTCAGGACCAGATGCATGACTCTGTTGCGGATCTTCGCAGCTTCTTCGTTTCGGGTATTATAGGAATAGACTCCCACACTGGTGAGGATCACGCCCGTCTCTGCGAATACTTTTCTCTGTACTTTCCTCGTAAGGACATCTACCTGCTCCACATCCATAGTATCCGGAAGTTCTACATGCAGGGAAGCATAGTCTCTGCCGGGGCCATAATTATTTACAAAAACATCATAGACTCCTCTGATCTCAGGCTCTTCGACCAAAAGCTCTTTGATCTGCCTGACAGTATCTTCGTCCGCCCTTTTTCCCAGGATGTCATCCAGGGTCTCCGACATCATCTCAAATCCGGATTTGATGATAAACACAGAAATCACTGCACCGACAAATGCCTCAAGAGAAATCCCGGTGAATTTAAACAGAATGGCGCATGCGAGCACTGACAGTGAGAGAACCGCATCGAAAGAAGCATCAGCTCCCGAGGCCTCGAGGGCGCCTGAATGTGCTTTCTTTCCCTGGCTGATAAAATATCTTCCCAGAATTACTTTCACCGCCACAGCGACCGCGATGATCACAAGCGAAACTACAGAGTAATCAGGAGTTTCGGGGGAAATGATCTTTTTGACCGATTCGTACAAAGATGTAAATCCGGCGTACAGAACGATGGAAGCTACAATGAGAGCGCTGAGATATTCTGCTCTGCCGTGCCCCAGCGGATGTTTTTTGTCCGGTCTTCTTGATGCCACCTTGGAACCGATGATCGTGATCACAGAAGACAGCGCATCCGAAAGATTGTTCACAGCATCGAGAGTGACAGCAATCGAATGGGACAGGATACCGATGACTGCCTTGAAGGCTACAAGCAGAACGTTGGCTCCGATACCGATAATACTGGTCCGGACGATGACTTTCTCCCTGTCTTCAGCCATGTTAGCAAGATCGGAAGAATTATTTTTTTCCATGCTCTTGTTTGGGCTTCCGTTTTTTTCATTCGGATTATTATTAGTATTTGAATTCATAAAAATTTAAACCTTATTTCAAACCCTACAGGGGCTGTGAACGGATAGAGACGGCATCACCGCACTCTGCCAGACAGTCTCTTGTCCGCCGCAAGGGGGAAATCCATTTTACGGGCTGTGTCAATTGGGTAGAGGCGGCCGCGCCTCCCTCTTTCCCTCCCGACCGGGCGGTGCCTGCGCAAGGCGGAAAATACATTTCACGTACCCTGTCATAAAAGGCTTCCGGATACCAGATTACCGGTTCCGGAAGCCTTCTTATCAGTTTACCAATTCTGTCTCAATAGGTCTGTCATTTATTTTCAGAGTCCTTCGGGATCAATCTGTCTGCCATCCTTCCAGATCCTCTCCAGATCATAAAAGAGACGATTCTGGGCATCAAAAATATGAATGATTACATCGCCGAAATCAAGAAGAACCCAATTGGCAGCCTGATAGCCCTCAATCTGTCTGGGTACAGCTCCTGCCCTGCCCAGTTTCTGCTCAACTTCATCCGCCATAGCCTGTACCTGGGTGCGGTTGTTGCCGGTCGCGATAATAAAATAATCGGCCAGGACGGACAGGTCGGAGATGTCGATCACCCGGATATCTTCCCCCTTTTTGTCCTCAAGAACCTGAATTGCGATTTTTGCAAGTGCCGCGGAGCGGTCTTTCCCGGATTCTGTATTTTCAGGTGCCGCGTTTCTTTCGTTCAATTCACTCATTGAAATCCCTTTCCTAAAATCTTTCCTCTAAAATAACTGCCAATATCTGTCAACAGTTCCGTGTATACACGATTCATCAGTCATATCTGTTCACTTCAGCCATGATCTGTCTGTAGTAATCATATGTTTTCTGTGTCATCGGATCCACTGTGTTACCCGTGGAATTGAGATAGACCAGAGTATCGTAGAGGATCTTCAACAGGGCCTCATCGATATCCTCAAATGCCGTCTTCCTGATTTCAGGAAGATTCTTAGCTGTGTAACGGCCCGGCTCAATGTAATCCGCGACGAAAATGATCTTTTCAAGCAGGGACATACCCGGCCGTCCGGTTGTATGATACCGGATTGCGTTCAGTATATCGGGGTCTGTACAGCCGTATTTTTCAGCCGCAAGGACACTGCCCGCCTTGGAATGAAGCAGAGAACCGCTCCCTGCCTCAAAGGGTGATATTTCCAGCCCTGCCTTTTCACAGAGTTTCTGCATCTTCCGGACATCGATACATTTGGCACAGTCATGCAGAAGGCCTGCGAGCTCAGCTTTTTCAATATTCATGCCGTAACACATGGCAAGAGAGGACGCGGTTCCCGCAACAGCCAGAGTGTGTACAAAACGCTTGTAGTTCAGTTCCTGCTCAAGTGTCCTGATCAGTTCTATCTTGTTAAGTCTTTTCACTGAGGAACCCTCCATTTTCCGGCATGCGCTGGTTCCGCCTTGTCTTCCGTATCTGATGAATCAGCGGTAAATTCCTGTCTCTATTATATACCTTTCTACCTTTTCAGGCACGAGGTAATGTATAATCTCGAGGATATGAATATCGGCTGCGTAGTCGGATCTGAGGCTGTCCACTGCCTTGAGAAACTCCTCAGTCGGCACTCCATCCTCGCGGATCGCCGCCAGAAGGGTGCAGTTTTCGAAAATAACGCAGGGATCTTTCCATGTGAGGATGGAACGGACAGAATCAGCTCCCACTATGAAATAAAGCCGGTCTTCGGGATGAAGTTCCCGGAGCGCCCGCAGTGTCTCGCTGGTATAGGTATTCCCCTCGCGGAGTATTTCGAAGTCAGACGCCGTGAAGTGGGGGTTATCCTCTGCGGCCAGTCTGGCCATCTCAAAGCGGATCTCAGGGGGAAGGACCTTCTGGGCCCTGTCGTCTTTGAGATAAGAATGTCCGGAGGGCATGAGGAGCACCTCGTCCAGAGAAAAAGCATCTCTGGCTGCTTCAGCGATGATCAGATGTGCCGTGTGGATCGGATCAAAGGTTCCTCCCAGAATCCCGATCTTTTTTCCGGGCTTATGATCATAACTGTTAGTCATCTCAGAATCCATACACATCGCTGTGACCTCCTGTTAAAAAAATATTGATAAAACAAGTCTGCGTGCTGTTTTGAGTCATTTATTTCTTTACGGGAAGCACGATGACAGGTTTCTCACGGAAAGGCTTATAAAGGATGAATTTCCTTCCGATCACAGTGACAAGCTCCGAGCGGGATCTCTCGGCGATTGTCTCCGCGCAGGCACGGACATCCTCCGGGACGTTTTTCTGCACGGTACCCTTGATGAGTTCATGGGTATTAAAAGCCTCTTCCGCAGACTTGACCACTTCAGGGGTCACTCCCTGCATGCCGACCTGTACGATAGGGTTGAGGGAGTTTGAAAGGCCTGTCAGATAGGCTCTCTGTTTACTTGTAAGCATCTGTTCTGTTTCCTCCATACAGTAAGTATACTGTAACGATTTAAAACCTGCACAGTAATGATTCATTCAAGAATCGCTCGCGAATCTTGCGCGCGTATCCTATGACCGAAGTCACGGGTATTGCGCGATGAAGAATAATATACTTATATTCACCGCACAGGCATTTTCTCAGTCAAAAAACTCAAATCCATGGCCGTACAGACGGACTGTATCGCCCTCTTTGCAGCCAATGCGCTTGAGCTCGTCGATGATACCGTTGTCCACCAGGAACTTCTGGAAGAAGACAAAACCTTTCTCGGTCTCGAGGTTTGTATAGCCCAGCATGCGTTCGATGCGGGGACCTTCCACCAGGTATTCTTTGGTTTTGGCATCGTAGGTGACGGTATAGGGTTCGGTTTCCTCTGCCAGTTCGACCTCGGGATCGTACTCCTGCTCATAGGTGATGAGTTCGGAAGGGAGTTCGGCAAGGACACTGCTGCAGTGATAGAGCAGTTCCCTGACGCCCTGGCCGGTAGCCGCCGAGATGGGGAAGACCTCGATTCCCAGGGGCTGGCAGTAGGCGCGGATCTCCGCGATGGGGTCTTTTTGACCGCCCTCTTCATCCTCTTCAGGCTGAATCAGGTCGCACTTGTTGGCGGCCACAATCTGTCTTCTGGAAGAAAGATCGATCTTATAGCGGGCAAGTTCGCGGTTGATCGCCATAATGTCTTCTATTGGATCGCGTCCCTCGGAACCGGCTGCGTCCACGACATGGATCAGGATTCTGGTTCGCTCCAGGTGGGCCAGGAACTCATGACCAAGACCCGCTCCATCCGCTGCGCCCTCGATGAGGCCGGGAATGTCCGCCATGACAAATCCCTTCGCGTCCTCCAGATCCACGACGCCCAGAATGGGCTGAAGAGTCGTAAAATGATAGTTGGCAATACGGGGCTTTGCATTGCTGGACATGGAAAGCAGAGTGGATTTGCCCACATTGGGGAATCCCACCAGCCCTACGTCCGCGATCATTTTCAGCTCAAGCAGCAGCTCCAGAGTTTTGGAGGGCTGACCGGGCTGAGCATATTTGGGAGCCTGCATGGTCGAAGTGGCGTAGTGCATGTTGCCGTTTCCGCCCCGTCCGCCGCGAAGAATAACGTACCGGCGCAATTCGCCGGACATATCGGCGATGACTTTGCCGGAGTTGGCCTCACGGATCACGGTTCCCTCGGGCACCTTAATTTCTATATCCTGGCCTTTTTTACCGGCCATTCTCTTCTTTTTCCCATCTTCGCCGTGCTGGGCAGCATATTTGCGGACATGTCGGAAATCTGTCAGCGTGTTCAGTCCTTTGTCCACGACAAAAACGACATCTCCGCCTTTTCCGCCGTCGCCGCCGTCGGGGCCGCCCGCAGGCACATATTTTTCTCTGCGGAAGGAAACATGGCCGTCGCCGCCCTTGCCGCTGGAAACTATAATTCTGGCTTTATCGATAAACATGTATGTCTCCACATGTGATGATGTAAAAGTCAAAAAGTGGTTAATCAAAGCCCGTCTCGTCAAAATGCACAAACACTTTGGGCACGCTCTCGCTCTTCCTCGCTGGCAGCGGTACTAAGGCCGCTGTAAAGCAGCGGCCAAGTACCGGCCGCTCGCAAAGGCCCTGCAGCTGTTTGTGCATTTTGTCGAGAATCTGTGCCTTTGCATATCTTGAACTTTTACATCATGTAATGAGCTGTCAGACTTTTGAGCAGTCTGTAAAAGCCCGGCCGGCAGCTCATGTGATGTACACAAAGAGCTCCCGGCAGAATCGCAATGTCGTCTGCCCGGAGCTCCCTAAATTACAGATATCTGTTCCGGCATAATGATATTGCCGGAAAAACAGAATGGATCCCTGCCGTCCCATTGCACAAGTCCGCCTGAATTACGGCCGGATGCGGGGACGATCAACAATCCTGCTCAGATTAAGCCTCTGCCTCTGCCTCTTCTACAGGGTGCACGGAAGCTCTCTTTCTGAACTTTCCGAAGCGCTCGAAACGAAGAACGCCGTCTACAAGAGCGTACAGAGTATCATCACCGCCAATGCCTACATTGAGGCCGGGATGGATGTGAGTGCCGCGCTGTCTGTAAAGGATGTTGCCGGCCTTGACAAACTGGCCGTCCGCTCTCTTGGCGCCGAGACGTTTTGCGTTGGAATCACGGCCGTTCTTGGTGGAGCCCATTCCCTTTTTATGCGCGAAGAACTGAAGATTCAGATTCATCATGATTCATTCCTCCTTGAGATTGATAACGAGATACTCGTCTCCGTAGCTGTCCCTGATACTCTGCAGTCCCAGGATCATACTGTCGACGAGGAGCGCAGCTTTTTCATCGGGGGGAGTCTCAAAGCGGCAGCTGATGTGTCCGCCTTCTTCCGCGGCGGCATAGGAAATATCCGCCCCGGCGAGGACCTCGAGACTGTTGACCGTGTTGATGACGAGCATGGAGATTGCGGCACAGATAATGTCCTCTCCCTCACAGCTTTCTTCATCAGCATGACCTGAGCACTCGAAATACTCGTAGTTACCCTTTTTATCCCTGAAAATATCTACGACTGTCATTTTTCACTGTACCTGTTACGAAAAACGTAAAAGATGTGTCCGCGGATTACGCGTTGATCTTGTCGATCTTGACACGTGTGAAGAGCTGGCGATGGCCGTTCTTTTTGTGGTAGCCGGTCTTCCTCTTATATCTGTAGACGATGACCTTTCTGCCTTTGCCCTGCTCCATGACAGTTCCCGTTACGGTCGCGCCTGCGACATCTCCTGCGACTTTGAGGGTCTCGCCGCCGATAGCCAGAACGTTATCAAAAGTAACTTCTGAGCCGGCCTCTACTGCGATCTTCTCGACATCGATCACATCGCCTTCGGAAACTTTGTACTGCTTGCCACCAGTTGCAATAATAGCATACATATCAGGTACCTCCTTCTCTTAAAAAAAACTCGCTGATTACGGCGTCCCGCTTTCCCGTCACCTGTGCTTCCGTGAGAAAGAAGCGCAAATTCAGTCAGGCAGGATCTTCGCTTTTTGCAAAAGCTGCAGTACCAGACAGCCCATGCACCGGCGGTTCCCGTCCGTTAATAAATCCGGACATGACCACAAAAGCCTCATCAAGCGGCATACTCAGTAAAAATAGCAGACAATATTCTGTTTGTCAATCAGTTTTTAATCTTTTCCTAAGTTCAAAGGCTCGAACTTCATGCTGTGAGCCCACGCCCAGCTCTCCGCAAAGCTTCCCGCCGGCGCGCGGAGGGTCAATTCGGGACAGCCGCGGAAGGCGCTTTCACCGATTGCTCCAAGGCCGGACGGCAGCCGCAGCTCCCGCAGACGCGCACAGCCGGCGAAGGCGCCTTCTCCGACCAAAAGCACGCCATCGGGCAGCGTCAGCTCCGTCAGGTTCCTGCAGCCGTTGAAAGCCCGCCGCCCGATCGCCGTGAGGCCGGCAGGGAGATCGATCTTTCTCAGATTGCTGCAGTCACGGAAGGTCCCGTCGCCGATTGCAGTGATTCCCGCAGGGATTTTGATCTCAGTCAGGCTGTGGCAGCCGCGGAAGGCCCCGTCTCCGAGCGCGGTCAGACTATCGGGAAGTTCGATCTTCGAGAGACGGGAGCAGTCGCGGAAGACCTCAGCGCCGAGCCTTGTCAGACATGGCGGGCACCAGAACGAGTTCAGCATGCGGCAGCGCCGGAAGGCACTGTCGCCAATCTCGCGCACGGTTTTCGCAATTGAGAAGTACCACATATAGATGCAGCCCTGAAAGGCCTCCGCGCCGATGCGCGTCATACCATCCGGCAGCGTAATCCCGCAGAGTTCGGTGTGACTCCTGCAGGCACCGGGCGGGAACTCCCTCAGCCACCCCGGCACCTTCACGCTGCGCGTATCAGGATATGAGCGGCCGGCCATGCGGAGAAAGCCATCCTCGTCGATGACTACCGTCCCGCTGCGCTCTGCTTCGGGAAGGACCGTCCTGTTCCCTTCGGGAAAAACGACGTAGAAATCGGTTTTCTCCGTGAGTGCCGGCTCTACGACAGCCCCGTGCCGCTCAAGCCAGTCCTCAAGATCTGACAGCGTCTCCTCCCGTGGCGTCCCGTCCAGCACGAAGCGGCGTCCGGCAATATCCGCGAGAGCCTCCATCAGGGCCAGGCGTCCGGCTTTCGCTTCGAGCACCGGGTCCCCGGCCTCCCGCCGCCCCTTCCGCGCAAGCACGAGCCGCTCCGTACCGAACGCGCCGGCATACGCACGCAGCAGGGATTTCTGTTCCTTGCTTCCTCTTTTTTCCGCCTCTATAAGCCAGGACTCGACCGCATCGGCAGGGATCAGCCCGCGCGTACAAAGCAGCTGCAGCAGTTCCGGGTGACGGAAGGCTTCATCGGTCAGTTCCTCCACGTGCAGCCGCGCGTACTCCAGGTACGATCGTGTCCGCGGGGAGTTGAAGTCGGTGTTTTTCTCCCTTACGAAGCCAGTCAGTGCCGCGGTCCGGAAGCGCTCAGGTATTGTGTCCGGGCTGTCCTCCGTGTGCAGTATGCCTTTGTGCCCGATGAGTGCCTCCTTCATCGACGGAATCCAGCGGTGGAGCCAGATTTCACAGGTGCAGCCGCTGAAAGCCGCCGGGCCGATTTCACGGAGACTCTCGGGCAGCCAGACCCGGAAACAGTACACACAGCCGTCGAAGGCATGGGAGCCAATGCTCTCGAGACCCTCCGGAAGATCAAGGGTCAGGACATCCACACAGTTCCTCAGTGCGTCGCGGCCGAGCCTCTTCAGCCCGGACGGGAACCAGATGCGCCACAGCATATCGCAGTCCGCAAAAGCTCCATCGCCAATCGTTTCGACACTGTCCGGGATCTCCACCTCCACGAGCGTTCTGCAATTCCGGAAAGCCGCCTGACCGATCTCCCTCACACCATGAGGGATCGTCACGGATGAGCCGGAGCCGACATATTTTATCAATACATCGTTTTCTATGATGAAATCGCCCGTGTTTTTCATGATCTTTATCCTTCTGCATTATCCGGCAGGGCTGCGAGAAAGTTTGATGGAGATAGAGAAGACGGCTCTCCCGAATCATCCTTCCCATCTTCTCTCCCATCTGCTCTGCTATCGTCTTTCTGCCGCTCTCCGCGCACTTCACCGTAACGTCCCGTTCGTCCCCGGATCTCCGGAATAAAATATATCTTATCGACGATTATTGTTATTCTTTCTTTTGTCTACGGACCAGTTCTCTGGTGATATCGTCCCAGTCAACCCCTTTCTCTGCCATAATGACTTCGAGGTGATAGAGATAATCGGCGATCTCGTAGATGATCTCATTTTCAGCGGGGTTTTTGGCTGCGATAATGATCTCGGTGTTCTCCTCGCCCAGCTTTTTGAGCATTTTGTCAAGGCCTTTGTCAAACAGGTAATTGGTATAAGAACCTTCCCTGGGGTTATCCCTGCGGTCAATAATGGTCTGATAGTCCTCGCGGAGAACGTCTCCGACCGGAGCGGTGCGTCCTGCTGTCATTTTGGGAGCGGTCACCTGGTTAAAGAAACAGGAGTGGCTTCCGGTGTGGCAGGCGGCGCCGACCTGTACGACGCGGGCAAGCAGTGTATCCATATCGCAGTCCCCATAGAGTGAGCGAACGTACTGGAAATGCCCGCTTGTCTCTCCTTTGATCCAGAGGGACTGTCTGCTTCGGGAATAATAAGTCATTTTTCCGGTAGAGACGGTCATATTGTAAGCCGTCTCGTTCATGTAAGCGACCATGAGTACTTCATTGGTGGCATCTTCCTGAACGACGACAGGCAGGAGTCCGTCCGGACCTTTTTTAAAGTCTTCCCAGGAGAAAGCCGCTTTCCCATGCTCTTCCATATCTATGCCGGATTCCTTAAAGGAATCCCGTATTTTCTGAACAGTGTCACTGCCTTCGGTGACGAGATGGTTGACTCCGTCCCCTGAGACTGCAGATACACTGTCAATGGACAGCCTGGAAGAAAGCGCTTCCGGAGAGGGATCCTGCATCAGGGCAATCTCGGGAATGGACTCCATGGCAGAATCGGAATCGTATCCCGATGCGGTCTCTTTTACTGCTGCAGGATTTTCCGCATCCAAAAGTATCCTCATGGACAGCCATGGCGCCAGTTTCTTCCACTCCTTTTCCAGATTTTCGGTACTCTTATAGCAGCCTGCGATTCTTTCACGCCCGAAGCGCTCGCAGACCTCGCGCGCCAGGACCCGGTTGCTCTCCTTGGAAAGATTGAGAGCAGCCATCTGGCAGCCCGCGTAGATCAGCTTTTTGACATCCTCCATGCGGCGCACATTACCGGCGGCGATCACGGGAACCGTACATTTTTCGCAGATGCCGCGGATAAAATCAATTGCGGCGTCGTGCTCGGCATCGCCTTTGGAACGGTCAAATATGATCACACCGTCCGCGCCTGACTCAACATAGGACCTGATCAGCTCCGCAGGATCCTCGGAGACGATTTCATTATTATCAAATCCCTTTACAGCCTTTCCCTTAAGGAGCCATATGCAGGGATATATTCCTTTTTTGCTGCTCATTCTCTGTTACCTCCCGGGCACTGGTCTTTTGTCTGCCCGTCATGTTCTTGATTTTCAGTCGGCTGCGGGAACGCCGTATGCTTGTCATGTGCTCTGTTTCATCCCGGGCACTGGTTCTCTGCTTCATACAGGGCACCGGTCTTTTGTCTGCCTGTCATATTAAATGATGTAAAGGTCAAAAGCCAGGAAAAGGCTCTGAGTCTCGTCAATATGCACATACAACCGCAGGACCATTGCGAGCGGCCGGTACTTGGGCGCTGGATTAAATACGGAATTGAATCATTGAATTAACCCCGCAGGCGATTCTTAAATTACAGGCATCCTTTAGTGCTGAGGACATCCTCGATTCGGGGATCTTTCTGAGTCGCCATGTCCAGCGCTTTTCCGAATGCCTTGAACATGCCTTCTATGATATGATGGTCATTTTCGCCGGAGAGTATCCTGAAATGAAGGTTCATGGCTGCGGCATAGGAAATGGAGTAGAAAAACTCCCTGACCAGCTGAGTATCGAATTCTCCCACCGCAGGTGCAGTAAATCCTTTTTTCTCCCCCTCGAAGTCCATGCGGAAATAAGGTCTTCCGGAAAGATCGATCGCACAAAGGACAAGGGCTTCGTCCATGGGAAGAACGAAATAACCGAAGCGGCGGATCCCGGATTTATCTCCCACAGCCTGTTTGATGGCCTCTCCCAGGACAATGCCGGTGTCTTCCACCAGATGATGGCCGTCCACCTCCAGATCGCCCGCTGCCTGAATCTCGAGATCAAAGAGTCCGTGGCGGGAAAATGCGTTCAGCATATGATCAAAAAAGCCGATTCCTGTTCCGTCTCCCAAATCCGCTTTACCTTTTCCGTCAATCTCCAGACTGACGCAGATCTGCGTCTCACCGGTATTCCGTCTGATAATGGCATTTCTCATTGATTATCTCCTCAAAAAACAAGAATCTCTCCAGGATTCCCGGGGCTGTCCTCTCTTTTACGGACCCATACATGGCTTTTTCTGCTCCGGGTGCGGGTTACGTGAACTGAGTCCTGAGCCTGCAATCGGCTCTGGGCAGGGTCATACTCAATTATCAATCCTCAAATCTCACACGGATCGAATTGGCGTGAGCCTGCAGCCCCTCATTTTCAGCAAACAATTCTATATCCTTGTGCACCTGATAAAGAGCATCTCTGGAATAAGAAATAATACTGCTCTTTTTTACGAATGCATCTACTCCCAGCGGAGAGAAAAATCTGGCTGTACCATTGGTGGGAAGAATGTGGTTGGGACCCGCAAAATAGTCGCCGAGAGGTTCGGAGGAATAGCTTCCGAGGAAAATGGCGCCGGCGTTTTTGATCTTGGTCATGACTTCAAAAGGATTCGCTGTCATGATCTCCAGATGTTCTGACGCGATCGTATTGGCCGCATCCACAAGGTCATCTATGGTATCACCTACGAAAATATAGCCATAGTTGTCAATGGACTGACATATAATTTCTTTGCGGGGAAGATCTTTTATGAATAAGTCAATTTCCCGGGCGACAGCAAGCGCAAGATCAGGATCATCTGTCAAAAGAATAGCGCTGGCCATGGGGTCGTGCTCTGCCTGGGATAAGAGATCTGCAGCCACATATCTGGGGTTGGCAGTGCTGTCCGCGATCACGAGGATCTCACTGGGTCCTGCCACAGAATCGATACCCGTCACCCCGAAGCAGGCCTTCTTGGCCAGGGCGACAAAAATGTTTCCGGGCCCTGTGATCTTGTCGACGCGGGGGATCGTTTCAGTTCCATAGGCCATCGCTGCGATCGCCTGGGCGCCGCCCATTTTGTACATCTCATCCGCGCCTGCAATATCCGCCGCTACGATGGTACCTGCTGCAGCTTTTCCCGACGAATTCGGCGGCGTCGCTATAATGATGCGCTCAACACCGGCCACTTTGGCAGGAATCACATTCATGAGGACACTGGAAGGGTACACGGCCCTTCCTCCGGGCACGTAACAGCCGGACACTTCGATGGGGGTGATCTTCTGTCCCAGAATGATACCGTCCTCCCCGGTCGTGATCCAGCTCTGTGTGACCTGTTTCTCGTGATAGGCACGGATATTGGCGGCCGATTTCCTGATAACATCTACAAATTCGGGATCGAGTTCCTTATAAGCGGCTTCTATTTCTTCCGGCGTGATGCGGATCGTGTCATTGGACAGAACACAGCCGTCAAATTTTTTTTCGTAATCAAAGACTGCCAGGTCGCCGCGCGCCCGTACATCGTCAATGATCTCCCGCACAGTCTGTTCATATTCGGAATATCCCGACGGGCTGCGTCCGAGCAGAGCTTCGAGAGCTTCTCTGCGGGAGTCCTTCGTCAATCTCATTATTCTCATACGTGCCATATCTACCTCCCCGCTGGTCCTGTTATTCTCCGGTCTGCAGGCAGTCCCGGACTCTGTCGATCATTTCACGGATTCTCTCGGTCTTCATCTGCATGGAGACCGGATTTACGATCATCCTGGCGGAGATCGGAAGCACCTCTTCAAGCACCTTCAGCCGGTTGGCCTTGAGTGTGGATCCGGTCTCGACAATATCGACGATCACATCCGACAGTTCGACGATGGGTCCCAGCTCTACTGATCCGTTGAGCTTAATGATATCCACCGTCTGTCTCTTCCTGTTGTAAAAATAATCTTTGGCTATATTGGGATATTTGGAAGCCACGCGGATCATCGCGTGATGTTTGAGAAGTTCTTCTGCCTCGGGCGGTCCCGCAACACACATGCGGCATTTTCCAAAGCCCAGATCCAGGACTTCGTGACATCTGCGCTGCTCCTCCAGAATGATATCCGAACCGACGACGCCTATATCCGCTGCCCCGTACTCAACATAAGTCGGTACATCCGGCCCCTTGGAGAGGAAAAAACGGAGCTTTTGTTCTTCATTGGTGAAGATCAGCTTGCGGGATTTTTTATCTTTGAGTTCTTCACAGAAATATCCGGCCCTCTCAAACAGTTCCATGGTCTGTCCGGCCAGCCGCCCCTTTGTCAGGGCTATTGTCAGGTATTGCATTTTTTATCCTCACTTGATAGTGTTCCGATCAATAAATAGTCCTGCATAAATTTTCCTGCATTCACCGGGTCATTATTACAGTGTTTCCGGCGTTTCGCAGTTCCATGGCTCTGGAGATCTTTTCGCAGGCGTCTTTTTCCCCGATTTCGACATATATCCTGTCCTTATTTGTGATGACAGGGATATTCTGTCTCCTGAGAGCCTCCATCAGCATATCGATCTGGATCATCACACCGATCGCTGCAGCCTTTTTTCCGTAATGGGAAAGAAGTCCGTCGTACCTGCCTCCGGAGGCAATCGCATCGCCGGCTCCATAGGTATAACCCTTGAAAACGATTCCTGTATAATAGTGGTATTTGCTCAAAAGAGACAGGTCATAACTGATATATTTGGAAAAGCCGTAGGCTTCCATGATCCCGCAAAGCTCCATCAGGCGCTCGATCGCAGCCCTGGCCTGAGGATGCATCTCAACAGTAAGAAAACGGGACAGCTCCTCTCTGGTGGTCACAAAGCGGGTCGCCTTGAGGAAGAGATTCCTTGTCTCACGGTCAAAGCCTTTACCCCGCAGCAGTTCCTCAGCCGCATAATAGTTTTTGCCGGAAAGAGCGTCCCTCAGAAGCATTTCTGTCTCTGCATCAAGTCCTGCAGCCTGGCAGATCCCTTTGAAATATTCCACATTGCCGACACTGATCTGGAACTGGGTCAGCCCGGCCTGAAGCAGAGAATCGATCAGCAGGGCCAGAATCTCACCGTCCGCGAAGACAGAATCCTCGTTGATCAGCTCAGCCCCCATCTGTGTGGTCTCGCAGAGCTTGCCCTGCAGGCTGGAGGCATTCCCGAACACGCTGCCTGAATAATTGAAGCGTATGGGAGCCTGGTCGTCCGCAAAATATTTGGCAGCGCACCTTGCGACAGAGGGAGTAAAATCAGGCCTCAGGACAAGGAGATTTCCCTCGTTATCCAAAAGCTTATACAGTTCCCTTACAGGAGTTGTCCCCACTTCGCTCGAAAAAACATCATAGAATTCGAGCGTGGGAGTCTGAATGTCCTCGTAGCCGTACAGATGGATTCTGTTTTTGATCCGGTCGATAACACTCTGCTTCCTCGCCATCTCTTCGCCGTATGTGTCCCGCATTCCGTCGGGAGTGTGGAGTAGATCATTATTGATGGGCAGCATTCTGTTCAAAATCCTCTTTTTCTTTTAAGTTTTTTTCTTTACTGTCTTTTCCTTTTTTACAGGCTTTATCCTGATTTTCCACAAAGTGTGTTGCCACTTTTACTTTATCATAGTAACGTGCTACTTTGTCAACGTATCAGGAAACGTAATTATATCTATAGAGGGCACAATTGTCAATCATGCCTGATTAATCTGAATATTACCGTATGCATGAGTGATCTGAGTATTGTCGTATGCCTGAGTGATTTGAATATTTTCGGGACCTAACATCATCCGCGCTCCAGCAGGTCCTTGTTCAGCATGTCCAGGTAGGGGACTATGATCCCCTGTTCGGTGGGAAGGATATAAGTCTGATCAAGTTCATCGAAGCGGAAACTCTTTCGGCCGCCCCTTTGCGCCCGGTCCCAGAAAGGAAGAAAGAGACGGAAGGGAAGGTAGTAGAAAATATCTTCTTTTGTATAATAAATGAGGAAAAAAGCAACTCCGTCCTGTGCCTCGAATTCCTTCATGAACTCTACCTGGTGAGGATGGATGTTCTGCAGAGAGAATGTCGTTCCGGCGCACTCTTTGGCATCAAAACAGACCGGGATACCCTGCACGGCACCTATGTAATCCACAGTGCTCTTCTGGTTGAAATAAGCCAGCGTGATGTGCCTGGATTCACGGTCGATCTGCATGGGGGTGATCGGGGTCGGAATCTTCTGGATCAGGGCAAGACCGGTCTCCCTGTATTTTTCATTTGTGCGGTTGATCAGGTCCTCCAGAAGAGATCCTCTCAGCCCTCTGCTCTTCCACGTAGCCATTTCTCTTTTATTTCCTTATTGTTTGGGAATCTTTTCAGAATATTGGAAGCGGTCTGATAAGCAGCCCTGTTTTCTTTACCGGGTGCCGCAGAGATTTTTCCACCATACAGGTTCGGGACTGGAAAAAGCCCGCCCGCTGAGTCTTTGAAGAATAACGAAGCCGGAACCGTCTCCGTCGAATATATCGGGAAATTGGATTTCCCTGCACCACAAAAGCTGGCCGCGGTTCCTGTGCGGTCCGTCTGCTTTTCTGTTTCCGGGAACAGCGGGAAGCAGGCGGGTTATAGACCGGTCCAGATCCCTGTTTCCGTATCTGGGATCGAAAAGGATTGGATGTCCGATGGACGCCATATGTACGCGCAGCTGATGAGACCGCCCCGTAATCAGGTCCGCTTCGACCAGGGTGGCCCTGTATCCGGATAAAACCGGTCGGTAGACAGTCACAGCGTGGCGGCGGACCAGATCATGGTTTTCTGATGACAGATCCCCGGTCTTTGCCCCTGCTCTCCCGGATAGAATCTCCTGATCCCCGGTATTTGACTGTTTTCTCCAGGACAGAATCTCCTGATCCCCGGTATTTGACTGTTTTCTCCCGGACAGGATCTCCTGATCCCCGTTATTTACCGCTGCTATGCCCCGAGTGGTCTGACTGTCTTTTGCAGTATTTCCGGCAGTGACCGCTCTGACCGTATTGGAATTTCTGTCTTTGATCAGATCTCCCTCGATAGTCCCCGCAGAGGTCAGTCTACCATGTACGACCATACGGTAGGTCTTCCGAATCATCCGGCCGCGGATGGCTGCGGAGAGTTCCCTGCTTCCCTGCAGGCTTTTGGCGCAGAGGAGGATTCCTCCGGTATTGCGATCCAGGCGGTTACAGACAGAAGGGCGGAAACCGGAAGCAGTATCCAACCTGCCGAGGTCACTTCCTTTCCTTTTCTGTCCCAGATACCCCCTGAGCCATTCATTCATGGAAAGATCGCCTGGAGCGGATTTTTGGGAGAGGACTCCTGCGGGCTTTATGACGATCAGCACATCCTCATCCTCGTAAAGGACAGGATTTTGGCCCAACAGGGGCTGCAGCCGGCGGAAAGCGCGCTCATCTTCATCCGCATCTTTCTGCTGACCGGATGAACTGCCCCTGTCGGAAAACTTTTCAATGGTTTCGTCCGACAGATAGAGAACGACCGGATCGCCCTCTTCCACTTTTTCACTGCCGTCCGCCTTTTTTCCCCGAAGTGTGATGTTTTTTTTGCGGAGCATTTTATAAATAAAAGAAGACGGAGCTCCGGGCAGTCTGCGTTTCAAATATTTATCCAGACGCTGTCCGCGCTCGTCTCGGCTTACCAGATATTCCCGCATCATTCCTCCGCTTTATGCAATACTGTTATTATACCCGGTTTGCTTACAGAGAAATCGAAAGGATCAGGGCTGCTGCCCTGGCATCTCTGTCAGCTCCGATATTCTTGTCTTTGACCTCTTCCCGCTCGTCTCCGTCTGTCTCTGCAGTCAGGGCATCCGGTTTTTCCTTATTTCGGACAAGGTCTTTCAGGGCGGCAGTGTATTCGTCGAGGTTCCTGTAGATATCTGCCTTAAATCCTTCGATCCCCTCTTTTGCCGCCATATCACAAATATGCTGGCCGCAGAGCCTGCAGTCAGTATCCTGCGCTTCAGTCAGCCCCACCAGGAGCCCGTTTCCAATGGCGGCATGGCTCAGGGAATAAGCGCGCTCATATGATGTCAGATAGAGGTCATACAGTGAATAGCAGCTGCTGATACCGGGAATCTCCTCAACCTTCTGCCTTACCCTGTCGGATGCGCTCCGGGCCCTGTAACACATGACTGTCTCCACAATGCTGCGGCCGGTAGGCAGAGCCCCCACTGCTGCTATGATTGAAAAGATGTTTTTGTTTGTTTGGAAATGATGGAGGGCTGTAAAATAAATGATCAGCACAGCTGCAAGAAACAGGATCGATTTGACCAGGGAAAATACCCTTTTCTTTTGAAGATATCCGAAACTTCCTTTTTTCATTTTCTCCCCTCAAAGCAGACAATTCGTTCCTGGCATGAAAGAAAAGCCCGGTGCCGTGCCATAAAAAGCAAGTCCGGGCTTTATAGAATTTATTTTTATGAAATTTACAGATTAAGTGATTATAGCGCTGCATAAACTGCGCCTGCAGGCGCAGTCCGGAACTGACAATGATCAGTTCTCGGGATAGTCTTCCTCGCCCTGGTCCTGTCCGCTCAGGATCTCCTCATTTTGAGGGAGAAGCTCGGTTCGGTTCTGGCGGATCGTTTCAATATAGCCGCTGAGGCTGTTGTGGAAGTTGGCGAAGATCGCGGTCAGGCTCTCAAGAGACTGAGTGGTATTATCCTCCAGTGTACCCAGCATATCATCCATATACTGGGAGGCAGAGGACCTGTAGGCATTGGCTTCCACCACTGCGCGGTCGACGATCTCCTGAGCCTGCTGCTGGGCAAGACGCACAATCTGATCTGCCTGCGCATAGGCCTGCTGCATGATCTCATGCTCACTGACCAGCTCATTGGTCTGGATAGTAGCCTCATTGATCAGCTCTTCCGCTTTGCGTCTGGCATCTTCCAGGATTGCCTCTTTGTTGCTGATGATCCTCTGGTAATGCTTGATCTCTTCAGGTGTCCTTGCGCGCAGTTCCTCCAGAAGCCCGTCCAGCTCGTCTTTGTCGACGATGATATTGGTCTTGGAAAACTTCTGATAGCGGCAGCTGTCAATATAATCTTCAATCTGATCAATCTGCTGTTCAATCTTACTGCTCATATTTTCTCTCCTCTAAACACATCTCATGTGTATATCAGCCCCTGACTGCGGTCCGGTCAGTTCTTTTTCTCAGCCGCCTCTTCCCTCTCGCGGATCTTCTCCCAGATTTTTTCCTCCACATAAGGGGTGACACATCTGGAAATGTTTCCGTGGAATGCCGCGATTTCTTTCACTCCTGATGAATTCAGGTAAGAGTACTTGGCAGAGGTAGTCAGGAAAATGGTATCCAGTTCATTATTGGAAAGCATCCTGTTGGTCTGCGCTAGCTGAAGCTCATATTCGAAATCTGTCACAGCACGGAGGCCCCTGATCGAGACATGCGCGCCGATCATCCTTGCATAGTCCACCATCAGCCCATAATAAGAGTCGACATATACATTCGGCATATTTTCGCAGACTTTCTGTAACATTCTAACACGTTCATCTACAGAAAACAATGGAGTTTTCGCCTTGTTGTCAAGCACACAGACAGTGACCTTGTCAAACATTCTGGAAGCTCGCCTTATAATGTCCAGATGTCCTAATGTCACAGGATCGAAACTACCCGGATAAATTGCTGATTTCATAGACTTTTCCTTTCTTAGCTTCTTCTTCGGATAAAGACATGCCGGTTTGCCCGGTAATTCTTCTCCCTGAAGACCTCAAATCCTGTCTCTTCCAGAAAAGAAAAGTCGGATTCCTGATCTGTCTCCACGATAATGCAGGTGTCTTCCGTAATATAAGGCTGCTCATCCAGAGCAATCAGTATTCTTTTAGCCAGATCCGATTTGTAGGGCGGATCCAGATAGACCAGATCCACTTCTTTCTCACGTATATGCCGCAGCGCCGCGACAGCATCCTGCCTAAGGAGCACGGCCTCCTCTTCAAAACCTGTTTTGTGCAGATTCTTCAGAATGCAGGCAATGGCAGGCCTTGCATTTTCTATAAAATAAGCCCGTTTTGCCCCGCGGCTGAGTGCCTCGATCCCGATTCCTCCGCTCCCGGCACATATATCGAGAAAGATGGATCCCGGAACCTGCATCTGCAGGATATTGAACAGGGTCTCCTTGATCTTGTCCTGTGTGGGACGGGTATCCAGCCCGTCAGGTGTTACGAGCAGGAGTCTTCGCGCGCTTCCCGCAATAACTCTCATTTTTTTCATTCCTTCCGCTTAAGGTTGATCCGCAAAAACAGATTCGATTTTTTTAACCTGCTTTTTTTGAAGGTCTTTTGACCTATGCATCATTATATATAAAAACAGACAAAAAATAATACTGTTTTTACCGCGGTTAATTAAATAATTTGTGCATTTTCCGGCACATTTCCATTTCTTACCGGGTTCTGACCGGGGCCAGACCCGGTGTAACTGCCTCAGCTGTATATCTGCAGCCATGTCAGTCAGCATCCGGATATGGTCAGATGTAAAAAACAGAGCCTGTATCCTGTATTCGGTCAGTTTTATAGAACAGCATCTGCATCATGTATCCCGTCAGATGTATGCCTGCATAGGCTGTCAGAAACGTTTAGTGCCTTTCGCGTCCCTCTTTGAGAGCTTCAGTTTGGAAATGTCGATCTCTTTGTCATGTATATTGATGACAGCTTTTTGACCGCGTGACAGCAGCCAGGCATTCTCTACAAAGTCCTGGTCAGCCAGTCTGATGCCGCGGACACCCTGAGCGGTCTTTTTCTGCTCCGGGATGTCCCCGATCTCAAATCTAAGGAACATTCCTTTTGCGGTCTGAAGCACAATGAATTCCGCGTCCTTGATTTCCGATATAAAGAGGATATTGTCTTCATCTGCCAGCTTGGTAGCTGCCACAGTCTTTTTACTGACATCAAATTCAGTGCCGGGCACCGATTTCACAAAGCCCTTCTGTGTCACAAAGAGGACCTTCTCGAGGCGTATGGTCTCCTGTGCCGCGGCATAGACGATCTCCTCTTTAGTAGTATCATAATTGCTGATATTGTCGACGGGCACACCCTTGTCGCGCATTTTGCCCGCCGGTATATCCGATGTCCTGAGTGTATAAAGCCTGCCTTCTTTTGTAAACAGACAGATTCTTCCGCTGCTTCTGCAGGGGAAGCAATATGCGGAAGCCTCCCGTACTGCAGCCTCGTTTCTTGAAAACAGGGCAGTTTCCATAGTTTTGACATATCCGAACCGGTCCATGACAAAGAACAGTTCGCGGTCCTGATTGGCATCCGGAGCGACAAACACAGCCTCCTGCCCCTGGATGATCTCAGTCCTGCGGGGCACGCCGTATTTCTTTTTAAAGGAGAGAAGCTCTGACCGGATGACCTTGGTCATGGCGCTCCTGTTCTCCAGAATATCTTCGTAGCGGTAGATATTGGCGACCGTCTCCTCATGTTCCTTCATCAGGGCCTCGATTTCCAACCCGATCAGGCGGTAGAGACGCATATCCAGGATGGCATCCGCCTGTACCTCGGTGAAATTGAGCTGGGCAGCCATTTCCCTGGACAGATCGGAACGGAAACGGATCCCGGTGGTATCTCCCGAAACGAGACACCTCTTGGCCATTGCCCTGTCCCTGGATCCACGCAGGATCTCTATGATCAGGTCGATCACATTGCAGGCCTGGATCAGGCCCTCCTGAATCTCCCTTTTCTTCTGCTCTTTCTCGAGCAGTGTTTTGTATTTTCTGCCAGCGATTTCATACTGAAAATCCGCGCTTGCCTCCAAGATCCCGCGCAGGCCCAGGGTCTCCGGCCTGCCGTCCAGGATTCCCAGCATGTTTACGCCGAATGTGTCCTCCAGCCGGGTCTTTTTGTAGAGAAGGTTTTTAAAATTCTCTACATCCGTATCCTTGCGGAGTTCTATCACGATCCTGATTCCTTCTTTAGAGGACTGGTTGGTGATATCAATGACGTCATTTGTCACCTTGTTTTCCGCCAGGGCGGCGACGTCTGAGAGAAACTTGCCGATTCCGGCACCCACCATGGTATAGGGGATCTCGGTGATCACCAGATTGATGTGGCCGCTGCGGCCCTTCTCGGTCTGGACTTTTCCCCTGATCCGGATCTTTCCCTGCCCGGTCTCATAAATATCCAACAGGTCTTTTTTGTTGACGATGATACCGCCGGTCGGAAAATCAGGACCCGGGATCAGTCTCATCAGCTTCTCGGTGGAGATGTCCGGGTCGTCCAGAAGGGCCAGCTCCGCATCGATGACTTCAGCCAGATTGTGGGGAGGAGTACTTGTAGCCATTCCGACCGCTATACCCTCGGATCCGTTGATCAGGAAATTGGGGATGCGGACGGGAAGAACCAGGGGTTCTTTTTCGGTTTCATCGAAATTAGGCCCGAAATCAGACACATCCTTGTCCAGATCGGCCAGAAAGGCCTCTTCGGTGATCTTCTGCAGCCTGGCTTCGGTGTAACGCATGGCAGCGGCACCATCACCTTCTATATTGCCGAAATTCCCATGGCCGTCTACCAGGGGCAGTCCCTTTTTAAACTCCTGCGCCATCACGACCAGAGAGTCATAGATGGAACTGTCGCCGTGGGGATGATATTTACCCATTGTGTCGCCCACGATGCGGGCGCTCTTTCTGTAAGGACGGTCAGACCGGATCCCGAGTTCATACATATCATAGAGTGTCCGGCGCTGTACCGGCTTGAGGCCGTCCCTCACATCCGGCAGAGCCCTGGATACGATTACACTCATGGCATAGTCTATATAAGCCTTCTGCATCAGCTCGGAATATTCGGTGCTTATGATCTGCTCTCCGCCGCCGGTTCCGTCATTAGCGGGCCTGTCAAAAATACCCTCCCGCGAAGTATCATTTTTCTTTTTACTCATTCCTGTGTTCCATATATAATGAAATCGTTCAAATCAAATCTGAAGATCAAATGTTCAGGTCAAATCTGAAGTCTCTTAAATGTCAAGCTCTGCGTCCGCTGCGTGTTCGTAGATGAAATTTCTCCGCGGAGGCACATCAGACCCCATCAAAAGCTCCGTCATATCAGAAGCGGCAATGACATCCTCTATGCGCACCTGTTTCATGCGGCGACGGGCAGGATCCAGTGTAGTCTCCCATAGCTGGTCAGCATCCATCTCTCCCAGGCCCTTGTAGCGCTGCAGGGTAAAATCAGACTTGTGCGTCTTGCGGTAACGGGCAAGCGCGTAGTCGTCATAGAGATAGACGCCCTCCCCTCTCTTGGGAATGACTTTGTAGAGCGGGGGCATGGCTATATAGACATGTCCCTCATAGATCAGTTCGGGCATGAACCTGTAAAAAAGAGTCAGCAGAAGCGTGGATATATGCGCTCCGTCGACGTCGGCATCCGCCATGATCACGATCTTGTCATAGCGAAGCTTAGTGATATCGAAGTCATTGCCATAGCCTTCTGAAAAGCCGCAGCCGAAGGCATTGATCATAGTCTTGATCTCAGCGTTGGCAAGAATCTTATCAATACTGGCCTTTTCCACGTTCAGGATCTTGCCCCTGATCGGAAGAATGGCCTGGAACATGCGGTCGCGGGCCATTTTCGCGCTGCCGCCGGCGGAATCACCCTCGACAATGAATATTTCGCACTTTTTGGGATCCCTGCTGGTGCAGTTTGCCAGCTTGCCATTGGAGTCGAAGGAAAACTTCTGCTTTGTAAGCATGTTGGTCTTGGCCTTCTCCTCAGCCTTACGGATCTTTGCCGCCTTCTCCGCGCATCCGATAACAGACTTGAGAGTATCGAGATTGCGGTCAAAATACCGGACGATCTCATCACCGACTACCTGGGCGACCGCCTTGGCTGCGTCCTGATTGTCGAGTTTTGTCTTGGTCTGGCCCTCAAATCTGGGGGCGGGGTGCTTTATGGAGATGACCGCTGTCATACCGTTGCGGATATCTGCTCCGGTGAAATTGGCGTCTTTGTCCTTCAGAGACCCCAGGCTGCGGGCATAGGTATTGATCACTGTCGTAAAGACAGTTTTGAAGCCGGTCAGATGAGTGCCGCCCTCGGCATTGTAGATATTGTTGCAAAAGCCAAGGACATTTTCATGGAACTCATTGACATACTGCAAAGCAGCTTCGACTGCGATCCCCTCATACTGGCCGCTGAAGCTGATCACATCTGTCACAGTCTCTTTTTTGCGGTTCAGCGCGCGTATAAAGCCTGCAATCCCGTCGGGCTCATGATAGGTAACCTCATCAGGTGTCTCGCCACGCAGATCTTTATAGATAATGGTAAGTCCGGGATTCAGATAGGCGGTCTCATGGAGACGGCTCTTGACATCCTCCTCCTTAAACCGTGTCTTCTCAAAAATCTCGGGATCAGGCAGGAAATTGATGGTAGTCCCGCTCTGTTTCGACCGTCCGATAACGGGCAAAAGGCCGTTTTCGAGTTCCTGTTCCGGTTCTCCCCGGGAATACTTATCCTGATAAATAAATCCGTCTCTGGAGATGGTGACAGTCATTCTTTCGGACAGAGCGTTGACAACGCTGGATCCGACTCCATGCAGACCGCCGCTGGTTTTATAGGCGTTATTGTCAAACTTTCCTCCCGCGTGCAGGGTCGTGAAGACGACGCGTTCCGCGCTGACTCCTTTTTCGTGCAGATCGATCGGAATGCCGCGGCCGTTGTCACACACTGTGCAGGAACCGTCTGCTTCCAGAGTGACACAGATCGTGTCGCAGAATCCGGCCAGATGTTCATCGACAGAATTGTCGACGATCTCATAGATCAGGTGATTGAGGCCGCGCGTCGACACACTTCCTATATACATTCCGGGTCTTGTGCGCACAGCTTCAAGGCCTTCCAGCACCCTGATGCTGTCGGCCCCGTATTGTTGTTCTGTATGATTTGTCATTTATTTTTTCCTGTAGAATTATAAAATCCAATCTCATAGTAAACGGATGCCGGCCATAGGACAGCATCCGCCCGTTAATTCCATATCAGTTCAGACTTTACCCCTGCATTAATCAGACTTTACCCCTGCATGAATCAGGCTTTACCCCTGCATGAATCAGGCTTTACCCCTGCATGAATCAGGCTTTAACCCCGCATTAAGTTCTTGAATCCCGCTAAAGCGGTTAAGAATTTCCGAAGACTTCAGGGCACTTTTTGACACAGCCCATAGCCAGAGCGCCGGGGCCGATGTGGCAGCAGATACTAAGGGACAGACGAGCTTCTTCAATATCATAGGAGGGGAAAGCCTGCCTGACCTCATCGCTGAAGACAGAGAAAGCCTTGGGTACCTGTGCGTGTACAGCATAAATGAACACGTTGTCCGCATCAATTCCTCCGAAAAGAGTATCTATGTCATGATGCAGGGCATTGATCATGATCGTCTTACCCTGAGAGAGGGTACGGGCCTTTGAGAAGGCGTCCAGTCTCTCACCTTTGATCTGAAGAACAGGCTTGATCCGCATAAGAGTGCCGATCGCGGCTGCCGCAGGCGTGATCCTTCCGCCCTTTTTCAGATATTTCAGGGTGTCAAGCATGATATAAATGCTGGCTTCCATCTTATCCCTGTGAAGGATATCACGGATCCTGGCAGCGTCATAGCCGTTTTTGGCCAGCTCGATGGCATCTTCGACAGACCGCTTCTGGGTGACCGAAATGCGCTGGTTATTGACCACGAACACTTTTCCATTATAGTCATTGGCAATCATGCGGGCATTCTGGCAGGAGCTGGAAAGACCGCTGCTCATAGGGATATAGACAATCTGGTCGTATTTCTCCAGAGTATTGTCCCAAAGCTTCATCAGGTCTGCCGGCGATGGCTGACTCGAAAGAATCTCTTTTCCGTCTTCCATCATCTGGAAAAACTCTTCCCTGGTCAGATTGATATCTTCGTAATATGTCTTATCATCAATTGTAAAGGGCATGGGAACGACTTCAATCCCCATATCTTTGCCCATCTGCTGAGTGATACCGCTGTTACTGTCAGTTATGACTGCCACTCTAGGCATAGTTTTACCTCCGTTTAAAGGCCATAAAGGCTCCACTAAATACGTGAAACGAATAGATAATATGAAGTGACCTCCAAGTTTGCAGCATCGTGGATTTACCTTTACAATTCATAGTGAATATCACAACACCGTGAATGCAGGGATTACCG
>CACYTU010000064.1 GCA_902777355.1 uncultured Lachnospiraceae bacterium
GACAACTCAATTTTACCATGAACCAGTGAGGAGTTGTTTTATATTGTAACCAAAAGAATGCCGTATTTATGCGGTTTCTTGCGTTTCGCAAACGCCTAACAAAATGACATTTAGAAAGGTGACAGACAATGATTTTATATGATGGCAGACCGGAAGACACTACAGGTCGTCTTCCCCGGGAAGTAAGAACCTATGATTATCTGGATAGCCTGCAGATTCCCTATCAGCGCACTGATCACGGGCGCGCCGATAACATGGAAGCCTGCTATGAGATCGATGCCGTACTCGGTGTCGTGATCTGCAAGAATCTTTTTCTCTGCAACCGTCAGAAAACAAAGTTCTATCTGCTCATGATGCCCGGAGACAAAAAATTCAAGACAAAGGAACTCTCCTCACAGATCAATTCCGCCCGCCTGTCCTTTGCCGGGGAGGATGCCATGCTGAAATATCTGGACATCGAGCCCGGCGCGGTCAGCATCATGGGATTGATGAATGACAAGGGACACGACGTCACACTCCTGATCGATGAAGACGTGCTCAAAGACGAATATGTCGGCTGTCACCCCTGTGTGTGCACAAGCAGCCTGAAGCTCCGCACATCGGACCTTATAGGGAAGTTCCTTCCGGCCACAGGACACACATACACAAAAGTCCATCTGGTCGGCGAGGACTGAATCATCTTTGACATGTATCACAAAAAAGAACACCGCGAAAGAAAAATGTCATCAACGGAGACATTTTCTTTCCGGTGTTCTTTTGTTTCTTTCCCTTCTTTTCAAATTGCGTCGGCAGTGCTGTCAGTTTTCAGCCTGATGGCGGCATCTCTGCCGCCTGCCGGACCTATTTCTTTTCCGGTCACTGTCACTTCCCGCTGAACTCAGTCAGTACATACCCGCAGTCGGGGCAGACCGCAGCTTCCCCGCTCACTGTTTTTACTTTTTTCGAGAAGTCGTGAATATCCTCGACTTCCTTCAGGGGATAGGAGTATCCCTTGATCGGAAGGTTGTCATAAGCGACGAAGTCATGGCTCTCGAGACCCCCGAGTTTATTGACTTCTTCACTCCAGTCGATCCAGCGGCCGTCCTCAAAGCTCACAAAGTTTTCTCCCGGATTGACAATGCCGGTACAGTAGCGCTTCGGCTTATCTTCAGTATCCTCACCCGCTTCAGCATACTTTTCGATAGCTTTCTGCCCCAGGCTTGAAGTATTGACGAATACATACCTGATCCCCTCAGGGGTGTGGACTCTCTGCAGGACCACGATTCCGATGATCGATCCTTTGGGAAGTGAAATATTATTAGCCAGTGACATGCGATGGTATCCCGCATAGTCATAAGTACCGTTGACCGTTTCCATGAGAACGCCGTCCGCAGGACCTTTGGCTCCTTCGTTCAGGAGATAGACGGACGCTGTCACTTCCGTGTTCAGGGTTCCCGTCATCGCGGACACATACTGAAGGACGCTGTCCGTCTCCATCTCAAAGATACCTGCCGTGTAGACCGGATCATTGTAATATGTCGCGCTGACAAACTCTGAGGGCATAAAGTCGTGCTCCAGGATCTCCAGCGACTGAGGCTCCTTTTCTTCGGGCTTTACATACTCAAAGGTCTGCGGATAGCACAGTGACATGTCGTAATAAGAGAGGTAGAAATATCCGTCATTTCCCCAGTCTGTGTCCCAGCTGTTCTTGACGATCCACGCGCCGGGTCCCGGAGGCTGATGATCCTCGAGGAAGTTAGATGCCGGGAACGTGTCATCCCAGCCGACGATCGTCACTACGTGATTCGGTTTAGCCGGCTCATATGTGTATTGCGCGTATATTTGTCTGCCTTCCTCACCATCAACAAAATTCATATAGACAGGTTCCGCTTCCTCCTGATTCTCAGCGGCCTGTTCTTCCTTCCTCACGACCTCATCATAGGGTTCCCCCACATAAGCCGTCACAGCCAGCCGGTTGATCTGCTCACGTGTGAGTGCATCAAAGTCATACTTCATGGGCAGGCCGTTCAGGATGCAGCCCAGCTCGACAACTCTCTTCGCCTCCTGGTCAGTCAGGTCCTCAACCTTCCTGTACCCGTAGCGGACTTCAAACCGAAGCATCTTTTCCTCGTCACTGACATCCTTATAATCCGCAACCCTCTGCATAAAAAACGCGAGCTTGTCCTCACGCGACCAATCAGGCATAGAATCGTCCGCCACGAAAAGAACCCCGACCGCTTTTCCACTGAGCAGCTCGCTCTTGATCATCTCGGTGGCAGACTCACGGTACTCATATTCTCCTCTTTTTTTGTAAAAGGCCGGGGCGGGCAGAATATTGGCATCCTTAAGTTCAAAGCTCTGTTCGAATCTCTCTTCCTCCGGCAGGCTCCAATCCCCTTCCACGCTTGTCGTACCCTCCGCATTGGTATATGGAGCGACGCTCTCACTCACGATACCGACTCCTGAAGCCAGCATGGATGTCGCAAGCCCAAAGTTTCCGCCGAAATCGAAGAGATTACTCTCCGAGCTTTCCAGTATATGCACCCCCTCGCCTGCCTGTGAGGGATCATAAGGATATTTGCCCTCCTCATATTCGTCCAGGGAAGGCAGTGCAATGGTCGTGAACCATGCGAGATGTTTCTCGGAAAGATCCATGTCCTTTCCATATTTCGCCTTATACTCCTCTGCCGTCAGCCCAAGAGTATTCAGAAGACTGGTCTCGCTGGCTGCCATTGTGGCAAAGCTCCAGCAGGTCCCCCAGGGAGACTGATCCTTGACAGGAGTCACCGTGCCGCGGCTTCTGAGATCAAACTTCCCGGGAAATGTGTCCGCTTTGGACTTCCAGTCATATTCACTGTAGATATCCCTCACATCCTCACCGTCCCTGAGAAGTGCCGCCGCATCGGCTGCAAGTTCCTCCTCCAGGTGGGCAAAGGCCTGTTTCTCAATATCAGAGAGATTTGCCAGGCTCACGGAGCCGGCAACCTGTCCTTCCGTGCCGCCGCCCGCCTTTCCATTGGTCTCATCATCGGCGTGCCCTGCAGCTGCAGCCGCGTCAGCGCCGGTTTTGGCAGCGTCTGCCCCGGCATCTTCAGTCTCTTCCGCACCGGTTTTGGCGGCTGCGGCAGCATCAGCGCCTGTTTTTCCAGTGTCGGTTTTATCAGCGCCGGTGTCCTCAGTCACGGTCTTGCCGGCTGCTGTGTCAGGACCTTTAGAAGAATCCCCCTGTGCCGCATTCTCCTGTACTGTATCCGCCGGTGATGCATTCTCCTGCACTGTATCCGACGGAACCATTCCTCCATGTGCGGCCACCACTCCGCCGCCTGAGACTGCCACGGAAACCGCCAACAGGAAAGCTGTCAATTTCTGTTTTGTCATATCTTCCCTCCTGTCAATTTTGACATTTACTCCTGCTTATTATACCTGAAACGCGGGCTGTGTGCACTCATCGGGATCCCCGCAGACAGCGGCTCCCCTTTTTTTCTTCGCCGGGATGCAGGATATGAGTATCAGCTAATATATCCTTTGTTTTCCGGGCCGGTTTTCAGGTACCGAAAATCCTGTCTCCGGCATCACCCAGACCGGGGACTATATAAGCATTTTCATTGAGCTTTTCGTCTACGGCGGCGGCAAACACCTGTACATCCGGGTGGACTTCCTCCAGCTTCTTTACTCCTTCAGGAGCCGCGATGATACATATGAATTTTATTTTTTTCACGCCGTCTTCTTTCAGCATGGCGATCGTATCACAAGCGGACCCTCCCGTCGCCAGCATGGGATCCAGAACCAGAACTTCGCGGTCCGCTACGTTCTCCGGCATTTTATAATAATAGCGCACAGGCTCATGCGTGCTCTCATCTCTGTATAATCCCACATGTCCGATTTTGGCATTGGGAACAGCTTTGAGCAGGCCATCCAGCATTCCGGTCCCTGCCCTTAAAATCGGGACAAAGGCATACCTGTCTTCATTCAGCCTTTTTACATGCGTTTTGCAGATAGGAGTTTCTATTTCCACATCCTCCAGGACCGCGTCAGACAGGGCTTCATAGCATAAAAACGTCGCGATCTCACCTATTATTTCCCTGAATTCCTTTGTTCCGGTGTTTTTATCCCTGAGAAGGGATAATTTGTGTCCTATTAAAGGGTTCGTTAAAACAACAGCGCTCATCTCATCTTCCTCTCTTTCTGTCATGTCGAAGCGCTTCTATGCTGAGGCACCCGGGGAGAAACCGCATTTCAAAGCCTTTTATAGAAGGATTTTGAAATCGGCGATATCCGCGGATAGGATCCGCTGAGGTTTGCTGCGCTTCGACGCAAACCTCCGGAGTGAACAGGGCCATGATTTTCTCTTTACAGCAATCCCCACATCCTGAAAAGAAAAACAATCAGGAAAAGAGAGAACATGCCCGGAATGCTGCTCCATACAACGATCTGCCCCGCCAGATGGCCGTCTCCCTGCATTCTTTTCTTTTTACTCCCTTCCATACGTTCCAATGTTGATCTGTAAAATCTCTGTATATCAGTCCAGGATCCTGCCTTGCGGCCCGGCATATTTTTCCGGGATCACACCATTGAGGTCCTCCTCGATGTATTTCATGACAACCTCGTTGTCGGGAAGCTTCGTTGACGATATGATCTTTGCATCTTCAAACATTGTATATCCGTCGCCTCCGGTAAAAAGATAATCTGATATTGCCAGGGTATAAATTGCTTCCGGATCCAGATCTTTGCCGTCAACCTTCACATCAGACACGCGGTACTCGCCGTCCACGGAAAGGAATTGCTTTTTTTCATTTATCCTTACACGGCTTTCAATATCCTTATTGATGCGGAAAGTGATCCCGGAGACCTGCGGAAAAGCGCCTGCTTCATCAGGCAGGAAAGATACACCGAATTCCAGGGCGTCAAGGAGCATCTGCCCGCTGACCTCCGTCATGATGACCTCGTTGCAGTAGGGAAGGATGTCCACTACGTCTTTATATGTAACCTCTCCGGCCTCCAGATTTGTCCGCACCGTGCCGGCACCGATCAGAGCTGCCTGGGTTTTTCCTGCCGACCGGAAGGCATCGGCCGCAAGTTCACACAGCCCGTTTTCCCCGGTACGGCTCAGGTCATTTCCGTTTTCATCCCTTTTGATCAGGTCAACGGACAGGTCTCCGATCTTCCGACTCATGACGCCGTCATAGGAAGCAATGATCTCGTCAATGAAAGCTTTCATATCCGGATCCACATACCTCTCCATGTTTTTGCGCGTGACAGACTCTTCGGGAAGTCCGGAACTCTCCGGCACCAGATCGATAAGGTTTTCCTCAAGGTGACCGTCTTTATAGATTGTCAGCTGTCCGATATTCTGCATCTTTGTCCCGGTCTGGGCGATGGGAACCGGATTTCCGTCTTTATCGGGTATGGATGTGTTATACACTTCATGACTGTGGCCGTCGACCACCATATCAACCCCGTTCAGCATTCCCACGATCGCGTTGCTGCTGAAGATTGAAGTGTTGGCCGTATATTTGCCCAGGTGCGCGACCAGAATCACATAATCCGCGCCATGATCCCTGACCTCATTGATGCTCTTCTGCAGGGCGCCGGCAAGTCTCTCCCCTGTTTCATCCGCCAGGAAATCATACATGGGCTGGCCCACTTCATTCACGATATCCTTAATCGCGGATCTGGTAAAGGTGTCCGGCGTAACAGTACCGACAAAGCCAATCTTCAGATTCCCGGCTTCCAGGATCCGCCAGGGTTTAAATACCGGCTCGCCGTCGATCGTGCAGAAATTGGCGCAGGTATACCCGCAGTCAAGCTTCTCTGAACAGTCATCCAGAACATCAAACCCGAAGTCGAATTCATGATTCCCGGGAACGGCAAGGTCATACCCCAGCCGGTTCATGATCTTTATGATCTCTTCGCCCTTGGACATGACACCGATCGCAGCCCCCTGAATGGCATCGCCTGCATCGACCAGAAGAACATGGTCATACAGAGCTTCGACCTCCTTTTTGTATAGAGCCAGTCCGTCGTAACCGATATTTTCCTCAAGTCCCACATGTACATCATTGGTATGCAGGATCACTGCAGCCACTTCTTCGGGGTTTCCGGCAGGGAATTCCGCGTCGGCTCCGGCTTCTTCAGCGATTCCTGCTGGGGACGCTGTGTCAGTCCCTGCTCCTTCGGAGATTCCTGCCGGGGACGCTGTGTCAGTCCCGATTTCCTCTATGGTTCCGGCATTCTCTGCAGTTTCATGTAGGGTTTCAGACGGGGCTTTCTGTGCCGGTCGCCCGCAGGCGGCTGCAACAAGCGACAGGATCAATGCTGTAATGAGTACGATGCTCTTACACTTCTTCACAGGCTTTCATCCCCCCTCCCTACATCTTAAAAGGACAGCTCCCGCCTCCTTAACCGTCTCTGAAAAACTCTATAAAGCAGAGCAACAGATTACCACATCCATAGGTGCCGCTGTACCGCATCCATAGGAGCCGCCGCACCGCATCCTATACAGGCAGCCGGGCGTTTTCAAAGATTTCCCTCTAAAGCGGCGTCAATCACAATTCTGCCGGTGTCAAACAGGTTGTGCATGGCAGGTACAAAAATATCCAGTGTCTCTGTATTCTCATTCTCGACTTTTTCGTTGAAACTCCTGTGTTCCCCCCAGGTGCTCTCCGGTGTCTCGCCTTTCATGAACACATCCATATTTACAATGACGCGAAGTGAGATTAGGCGGTCCAGCATATTAAAGCATTCTGCCGTATTCGCGATCGCGACCTCTTCCATCTCCGTGACCATATAGGGATCCCTGCATCCGTAGTAATCCGCGATGAACTTTGCTGTCACATGACCGTAAATTCCTTTCCAGAAATTATCACCGGTGAGAGCAGTACCCTTTTTGACTGTCGGAAGAATATCTTCTTCCTTTTTGGCTCCAAAGGATTCTTTCATGACTGTCCTCGCCTCTTCAGTGGACTGCAGCGGACAGTTCCTGATCATCTCATAAGTCTTATCACAAAGGTCAGCATTCAGATTTTTGTATTCATAATCTGCGTAGGAGTTATCCGGAAACCACATGACCTGCGATTTGTTTTTTTTCTTTTCATGAGCATCTACATGATGTCCCAGATCATAGTCACAGGCAGCAGTTACAAGGACCACATCGCCGAGCGTGCAGTTTCGCACGCTTCCGCCGGAACATCCGACAGATACTATAGTCGCGTCAGAGTAATCATATAGTTCTGAGGAAAGGACTGCCATCATAGAGAGACCTGCCGCAGTTTTTCCCGCCCCGGTGACAAGCATTCCCACACCGTTCTCGTCGTTGAAATAAAAATGACCGGTCGGCGGCATATTCGGTATCTCTATTTCCTCACAGCCCTGGCAGTACTCCTCGTAGAAGAGCTGCGCCTCGCCCGGAAAGTCCCCGCTCATCTCACCGATTTCAAATTTGGGTATTATGAGCACCCGAAGCGGTGTTTTCTTCGGTGATGACGAACAGGCGGAAAGGGCCTGAACACAGATTGCAAGGGCAAGGATAATCATAAGGCAGGTTCTTATCCCGCCTTTTTCAGTCCGGGGAAACACTTCCATAACACGCTGCTCTCCTTCTTTACATGTTTTGGTGTTCATACTTGTGGTTATGAGCATGGCTCACAGACTCACATGTAAGAAGCTACGCGTGCTGTCGCGTCTTCGACGCTCTCAGCCCGCTCCAAACATTCGCACCCCGCTCCGCAGCGGCCGCTTTGGCGGCCTTGCGTTGCTATGTGCTTATGTGTGGTTTAGGACTTGAGGATGATCACTACGCTGTTGGGCCGGTCGGAATCGGGATCATAGCTGTACCGGATTTCCTCTGCCGTGCTCAGCAGCAATGTACGGGGCAGGTCATTGTCCGCCTCACGCGGATCGAAGCGTTTCCCGTCATATGTGACCGTCAGCTCTGTCCGCTCCGTCTGAGGAGAATGTTCCAGGGTCACCCGGATCTGCGTCCAGTCCGCGCCCGACAGCAGGATCTGCTGTACCAGTTCCTCAAAAGCCAGGCAGGTCCGGTATTTTCCTTTCGCTGTCATCTTATTCTGCGTGCAGTAACGGTCAATCTCCTCCCCCCGGCTGACGAGATCCGGATCGTTTCTGTCAATGATGAACTCCAGAATTTTGAACTTTTTGATAAAATGACGGGTTTTTTCCCTTTGGGGATTGTCGAAGATCTGCTCCGGTGTCCCCTCCTCATAAATGCCGCCCTCGTCCATAAAAAAGACCCGGTTGGAAATCGCGCGCGCGAAGTTCATCTCATGTGTGACGATCATCATGGTTTTCCCGCTTCCGGAAAGCTCCCGGATAACTTCCTGCACTTCATCTACCATGGTCGGATCCAGCGCACTGGTCGGCTCATCGAGAAGGATGATCTCCGGATCCATGGCCAGTGTACGCGCAATAGCGACGCGCTGTTTCTGCCCGCCGGAGAGTTCGTCCGGATAGTTCAGGGCTTTTTCCGCAAGCCCCACCATCTTCAGAAGCTCCATACCTCTTTCATAAGCCTCCTGGCGGCTCATCTTTTTCAACGCCACCGGAGAAAACATGATATTCTCAATCGCTGTCATGTGTCCGAAAAGGTTAAAGGACTGAAAGACCATGCCCATCTTCTGTCGGACGCGGCTTATGTCACAGCTGCGGTCGGTAATCTCGTCCTCTCCCACCAGGATCTTCCCTGCCGTGGGCGTTTCCAGGAGATTGATGCAGCGCAGCAGCGTGCTCTTGCCTGTTCCGGAAGGTCCGATGACCGCGATCACATCGCCGTCTTGGATCTCCACGCTTACGTCCTTCAAAGGTGTGGTGTCGGGATATTCTTTTTTCAGATGTTCAATTTTAATCATCTGTTTTAACCCCTTTCAGAATACGGGATTTTTTTAATCATCTGTTTTAAGTCCCTTCAGAATATGGGTTTTTTTAATCATCTGTTTTAATTCCCTTCAGAATATGGGATTTTTTTAATCATCTGTTTTAATTCCTTTCAGAATACGGGATTTTGATCTTTTTTTCGGATCGCTCTTTGTCCTCAGCCAGCCCACCAGCATGTTCAGCAGTCCCTCCATGACAAAATAGATGACCGTGACGGCGATCAGCGGGAAGAAGGCCTCATAGGTCCGGCTTCGCACAATGTCTCCCATTCTGGTCAGATCCTGTACAGCAATGTAGCCCACGACGGCCGTCGCCTTGATGAGCCCGACGATCTCCGCCTGGTAGGCGGGAAGGATGTGGGGAATGGCCTGGGGCAGGATAATCCGGAAAAAAGTGCGGCGGTTGGAGTGGCCAAGCGCATAGGCCGCCTCATACTGGCCCCGGTCGACTGTTCCCACGCCCATTTTCACCAGGCCGAAAACCGCCGCTCCGAAAGTCAGGGTAAAACCGACCACCGCCACCGCAATACCGCTGATGGGTATTTTTCCGAAGACAATATAAAACAGGATCATAAGAAGCACCACTACCGGCATTCCCTGCACCAACCATATACAAAACCGGGCAATGGCATTGGCGGCGGGATTGCCGTTGCGGCAGAGCAGAAAGGCGCCGAATCCCAGCGCTGTGCCAAAAAGAATCGAGAGCACTGTGATGAGGAGTGTCGTATTGACGCCCTGTACAAATAAGCGCCAGCGGTTCTCCCTGATAAAAGTCTTGTTGAAACTGGATACAATGCCTCCCCATAAAGAATCTTCCCCGGACCCTCCGGAATCCCCGGCAAAGGCATCTTCCTCCAGTACCACCATGACCGTGCCGCCGGAAAAAGTCGACTCGGAAAACAGCACGCTCTCCATCCGCTCAGGCGTGATGTTGATGCCGGACGCGGCAAAGTCGCACTTGCCTGTTTGTACAGCGGACAGTATTCCGTCAAAGTTCATATCCACGATTTCCATACCGTAGCCGCAGGACTGGCAGAACATGGCGGCAAGCTCTATGTCATATCCCACTATCTTGCCGTTGCGCACGTATTCAAAAGGGGCATAGCCCGCCGCTGTCGCGAGACGGAGCGTCCCATTCTTTGCGGGCAGGTCATCGGGATCCAACATAGTCTTCGCCTCTTCGTCCCCGCCGAACCATTTGTCGGCAAGGGTATCCAGCGAATCTTCGGGCAGCCTGCGGAGGAAATCGTTGAACCGGTCGCGCAGAGCTTCTCCCGTTTTGCTTCTGGGAAAGACGGGGGCAAAGAAATAGGTGTCCAGGTATTCCGGCAGATAAGTGACCCCGTCGTATTCACGCACCAGTATCTGAGCCACCGGCTCGTCGACAACAAAGGCATCAATCTTGTGAGTGGACAGGGCCGCCACCAGGTCAGCCTTAGAGTTATAATATTCCACGCGGGCGCCCGGCAGCTTTTTCTTTACCGACGCGTCAAAGCTGGTGCCGGTCTGTATGCCGATACGCGCTTTTTCCAACTGGAAAAGAGAAATAAATGTGCCCGTGTCCTGCTCTTTAGCATAAACCTGCCCGGGAAGAAAGGCAGAAAGAGCAAACAAGAGACAGATGCCCGGCACTATCATACGTTTCAGGATCGGTTTCAATCTCATACCTTATCTCCTTGGCTGCGCGTGTGTCGTTTTTTCCGTGTCTTCACGATCAGAATAATTCCGGATGCAGCAAGCGCAAGTAAAACAAGGATCATTCCGATGATCCGCCATAACTGGGGGACATTATAATCCAGCTGGGTATAGCAGCCGTTGATGTAATGTTGCATCAGGGGTTCCATCAGTTCCCGCTCTTCCCCCTTCAGGTCTTCGTTCATGCCGATCTCTTCACCCAGCACCATAGTCTTTCTGGAACTGCGGGTATAGGGTTCCCAGGCATATTCTTCTGTGCCCGGATCTCCGGTGCGGGCAAAGTTCACCCACATATCCTGTACAGTGTCGGCCAGCTTCTCATTGTAAAGGCCGTCCGTATAGAGGTCCGCCTGGGGATTGTTAAAGACATAGGCCAGTTCCACCGCGTGGCAGGCTCCGAGGGTATCATCCGCGCAGGGCATGATCCAGTAATAGTTGTAGTTTTTCCCCTTGTGTCGCGTCAGCTGTTCAACAGCCGGAATACGGAAAATGAGCTCATTATAGAGTTCCGTGATTTTCCATATCTTAGAGCCGGTCTGCTTCTTCATAAATGATTCAACAAATGCGGTTTCTTCCGGCGAAAGTTCCTTCAGATCATTTTCATACATGAAGGGCAGGCTTAATTTATAGACCAGCACATCGGGAAGGATCGGGAACTCAAGTCCCATCTCCCTGATCCAGTAGCGTGTTTCGTCACGATTGGTCCCCGCGAGAATGTCAATATCGGCAAGTTCTTCACTTTCCCAGGCCCCGTAAAGATCCTCCGGCAGGACTACTCCGTCGCGCTCGGGGAAATTGTTGTAATCGTTGAGATCCTCATTCAGCTCCATCAGGGTTTCTTCACTGAGAGCCGTCAGTCCCGCCATGTCGGAGCATCCGCTGCTTTCAAGGAGTTTTTCTGTAAGGCTGTGGCACTCCTCCCGGCTGAAGGTCAGAGAAGGCGAACCGCTTTCCATGATAATGCGCCTGAATAAGCCGTCCGTGCCCTCGATCAGGGGCAGAAGCGAAACGCTTCCTGCGCCGGCAGATTCTCCGAATATCGTGACGTTTTCAGGATCGCCGCCAAAAGCTCTGATGTTTTTCTGTACCCACTCCAGCGCGCAGACCTGATCCAGCAGACCCAGATTTCCGCTTGTGGAATAATCCTCGCCGCCCGGAACACCGGAAAAATCCATAAAGCCCATGATGCCCGTCCGATACTCTGCCGTGACCAGGACCAGGTCGGGATATTTTTCCACCAGATTGTGTCCATCGTAGATCGGATCGCTCGTTCCTCCCCAGCCATAGGAGCCGCCGTGGAAAAAGACCATGACCGTCTTCCCCTCAGACGGTCCTTCTGTATTTGTCCAGACATTCAGCGTCAGGCAGTCCTCTCCCTGAAGGTAATAGGAGCCGACCTCCGTAGACCATTCACTCTGGATGGGGCTTTTTCCGAAGTATCGGGCCTCATAAACACCGGTCCGGTCCCCGGCGGGGACAGGATCTTTCCAGCGAAGCCTGCCGACCGGCGGTTCGGCAAAGGGGATCCCCTTGTAGGAGATGACAGAGCCCTCAGCCAGTCCGACATAGGTCCCGTTATTGCATACGGCAGCCGCACCCCGGTCATAGGTTCCATTAATCTCCCGGTTGATTCCCGCCTTGGCCTGCATCTCAGCCCTGGCCGGGTTTTCCGATGAGCATCCCCAAAGCGATATGCTAAAAAAAAGCAGGACTGCCATGGCGGCATATTTTATTTTTTTCATAATCCCGGTCTCCTGTGATTCAGCAATTTATGATGTCAGGATCAAAAGGCATCTAAGTGCAGTCCGTCTCCTTCTTTTTGATCATTACATCATTTTTTTCAGGACTCTTCCGCAGGCAATGCCTGGTTAAGATCCAGTTCGACGCGGTTATAGCCGGTCGTGGTCATGTAGGCCTTTTTATCGTAGGCACGCATCAGATTGGTCAGCACATACTGGCGGAAAGAATCCGGCAAAATATCCTCTTCCAGGACATCAAATACTCTGCCTGTCCCACTCATACGCCAGCTTTGGTCCGCCATCAAACTGAATCATTCCGCAGAACTCAAAGCCTTCCCTGTTCAGTATGTGCTGCATTACTTTGTTCTCATCCTGGGTATCCACCCGGATTGCATCGATATGATTCGCCAGGCAAAACTCCTTGATCAGAAGGAAGGCCTCATGTGACAGGCCGCCGCCCCTCGCACTGCTGCTGAAAGCCATTCTGTGTACCACGACATATGGCCTGTCTGTTTTCCAAGATCCGTTTATCTTCAGATACGCCGGCTCGTCGCCAATGATAATACAGCAGTAGCCGATGACCGTATCATCCTCTACAAAAGCATATCCTGTACCCTGAGCAATATCATCATGAACCGTCTGCTCAGTGGGATAATCCGGATGCCATTGCTCAAACCCCAGAGATTTGTGGTAAGTTCTCGCGTCCTGAATGCATTGATAACACATCCCGGCTTCACTCTGATATGCCGGCCTTAATTTCATACAAAACCTCCCGGGGAAACCCGTAACGCGCTCAGGTGATCTGAGCGGATCTCAGCGCCGAATGTCCCCTTCTTACTTATCCTGTTCTTTGACTGCTTATCCTATTTATTCATTGACTGATTATATCATGTATATGGTCGATAAGCATCTCCACTGCCGGGTAAAACATCGTCAAAAGTACGTGCACGGAAATACATTCAGACACGAAATATTGTTCCGGCAAGAATGTTGACACGCTGTCAGAGCAGTTGTATAATACAAACACTGACACAATGTCAGAACACAATATAGAAACACGGAGGAAATCGCGATGAGAAAGGGAACACCGGAACAGATTGCTCAGAAGCGGGAAGAAATCATAAATGCCTGCGAGCATCTTTACCATACCATGAGTTTCCGGGAGATTACGCTCAAGGAGATCGGCAAAATCACATCCTTCTCCCGCCCTACGATTTACAACTATTTTGAGACCAAAGAAGAGATCTTCCTGGCGCTTTTTAAACGGGAGTATGATCTCTGGAATAATCAGCTGGCCGCAATTCTCGATCAAAACGGGCAGCTGACCAAAACGCAGCTGGCGGACAAGATCGCGCAGTCTCTGGCGGAAAGGCAGCAGCTCTTAAAGCTGCTCTCCATGAACAATTTCGATATGGAGGCCAACAGCCGTCAGGAACTCCTGACATCCTTCAAGCAGTCCTACGGCCGCTCCCTGCACCTGATGTCCATGCTGCTGGAAAAGCACTGCCCGGAAATGAGCGGGAAGGAAATCCGGGACTTTCTCTACACCTTCTTCCCCTTTATGTTCGGCATTTACCCTTACACAGCCGTTACGGAGAAACAGAAAGTCGCTATGGAGAAGGCCGGGGTCAGCTACGAGTATTACACTGTCTACGAGCTCACTTACAGCTGTCTGATCCGTCTGCTGGGACAATGAGCATAGATCTCACACAAGTCTCAGGGAAATGTTTTTTACACAAATCTCAGGAAATATTTTTACACAAGTCTCAGGCCTTACAGTCAGAGACTGTTACAGGAATCAACAGGAAAAGGAGAAAAAAATGGCAAAGAATATTTTGGTGGCGGTGTTTTCCGCCGGCGGAGTGACGAAAAAAGTCGGTAAAGAAATTGCCCGGATCGCGGGGGCGGATTTTTATGAGATCGTCCCCAGGGAAATCTATACTGCCGCAGACCTTGACTGGACTAACAGCAGAAGCCGCAGCAGCGTGGAGATGAATGATCCGGCCGCAAGACCTGAAATAGCAGGAGACTCCCTGGACATGTCATCTTACGACACTGTAATCCTGGGCTTCCCGATCTGGTGGGGCGTTGCGCCCAGGATCATCGAGACCTTCCTGGAAAGCTATGATTTCAGCGGCAAAAAAATCATCCCTTTCTGCACCTCCGGCGGCAGCGGCGTCGGACGCAGCGATACCGCTCTGCATAAGAATGTGACCGGCGATGTGAAGTGGGCAAAAGGCCGTCAGATCAACCGGCCCAAAGAGGCGGAGATCCGCCGTTTTCTGGATGAAGTGCTGTAATCAAGACTCGCCCGCGAGTCTTGCGCGCGTATCCCATGGCTGAAGTCACGGGTATCGCGCGATGAAGAATAAAATTACCGGAAGGGAGACATTCATCTCATGAAATATACAAAACTCGGCAACTCGGAACTGAATGTATCCCGCATCTGCATGGGCTGCATGGGATTTGGCGATGCCGGACGGGGTCAGCACAGCTGGACCATCGACGAGGAGCATACAAGAGAGATCATCAAACGCGGACTTGAACTGGGCCTCAATTTCTACGATACGGCCATCGCTTACCAGAGCGGCACCAGCGAGCAGTATGTGGGACGGGCACTCCGCGATTTCGCGAAGCGTGAGGATGTGGTCGTCGCCACCAAATTTCTCCCCAGAACACAGGCGGAGATCGAACAGGGCATCAGCGGACAGCAGCATATAGAAAATATGGTCAATACCAGCCTTCAGAACCTGGGAATGGATTATGTCGATCTCTATATCTATCACATGTGGGACTGGCAGACGCCCATTGAAGACATCATGGACGGCCTGAACCGGATCGTGAAGGCGGGCAAGGCCAGATACATCGGCATCTCCAACTGCTTTGCCTGGCAGATGCAGATTGCAAAGGCAAACGCGCTTGCGGATAAAGAGGGCTTTGCAACGTTCATCTCCATCCAGGGTCATTACAACCTGATCTTCCGGGAGGAAGAACGTGAAATGGTTCCCTACTGCCAGGAAGAAAACATCGCCCTCACACCCTACAGCGCGCTGGCTTCCGGCAGGCTTTCAAGGCTCCCCGGAGAAGGCGGTACCAGGCGGGCCAAAGAAGATGCCTACGCAAAGTTCAAATACGACGCAACGGCTGCCCAAGACAATGTGATCATCGCCCGCGTGGCGGAACTGGCAGAAAAATATGGAGTGACCATGACAGAAATCTCTCTGGCCTGGCTTCTCACAAAGGTGACTTCGCCTGTGGTCGGAGCGACAAAGCTCCATCATATCGAAGGAGCGGCAAATGCTGTGGACCTGGAGCTGACACCGGAGGATATCCTGTATCTGGAAGAACCCTATGTCCCCCATCCTCTTGCCGGCGTGATGGCGCAGAACAAACCCGCAGCGGCAAAAGAAAAGCATGTATGGTCCACAGGCGACCAGAAAATCAGGAAGTAAAAATCTGATAATAAAAATCCGCCAATATTAATCTGACAATAAAAATCAAACAGAAAAAAACCGACGATAAAAATCTGACAATAAAAATCAGACGGTAAAAATCAAACAGTAAATAGTGACAGGAGAAAATCAAAATGGCTGAAAAGATTGTACAGACAGCAGGCAGAAACCAGCTGGGAGACTTCGCCCCCATGTTCGCGCATCTGAATGACGATGTCCTCTTCGGAGAAGTGTGGAATGAAGAAGCAATCAGTGTTAAGACAAAATGCATCATTACAGTTGTATCCCTGATGGCCTCCGGCATCACTGATTCTTCCCTGGCTTATCATCTGCAGAATGCCAAAGCACACGGCGTGACCAAAGAAGAGATTGCCGCCATCATCACCCACGCCACAATGTATGTGGGCTGGCCCAAAGGGTGGGCAGTCTTCAGGCTGGCAAAGGAAGTCTGGAACGAGGAAGAACCGGCTCTGACAGAAAAAGACAGGTTCCAGAACACGATCTTTTTCCCGATTGGGGATCCGAATCCCTACGGCGAGTTCTTTGTCGGTCAGAGCTATCTTGCACCGGTAACCCTGGAACAGGTCCCGGTCTACAATGTGACATTTGAACCCTGCTGCCGCAACAACTGGCACATCCATCACGCAAAGAGCGGCGGCGGACAGATGCTGATCTGTGTCGGCGGCAGAGGCTACTACCAGGAATGGGGCAAAGAAGCCGTAGAAATGACGCCCGGTACCGTGATCAACATCCCCGCGGAAGTCAAGCACTGGCACGGGGCCGCCCCGGATTCCTGGTTTTCACATCTGGCACTTGAGATTGAAGGAGATGAAACCAGCAACGAATGGCTGGAAGCCGTGAGCCCGGAAGATTACGGCAAATTGAAATAAGCGATAATCTTATGAAATATTTTTAAAAAGAATTTTTAAAAGAGTCTTATAAAAAGAGTTTTTAGAAAGGGCTTTAAAAAAGAGTTTTAAAAAAGCTTTTAAAAAAGGGGACTTAAGAAGCGACGCAAAAGCCGTTCCTTAAGTCCCCTTTTAAAGCGCATCCTCAACAGGAGTGTACTGATTTACACTCATGGTCTCGCTTTATCATGCCTCTTTTTCCTTATGTCTCCCTGACTTTCCGGGTTTTCCGGGCTCTTGCGTCCGGACAAAAATATACTCCGCATCTGAAGACAGGTCTTCCCGGAAACGATAGCCGCTCCAGTCGAACGCTTTGATCTGTTCCGGTTCGGTGATGGCGTTTGCGGCCATATATCGGACCATCTGGCCTCTGGCCATCTTTGCGTATACGCCCTTTTGAACGATCCTGCCTTTTTCCTCTTCTCCGAAAACACAGGTAATAAAGCGGTCACCCGGCTGCAGATACTTCTCTATACACCGGGAATACTCCCTGGATGCAAGATTGATTATGATCCTGCTGTCGTCTGTCACTTCCCGGTACAGGCTGTCTCCCCAGAAATCATACAGGTTCCTGTGACCTCCCACGGCAGCCTTTGCCTGCATTTCCAGCCGGTAAGGGACGACACCGTCCATGGGCCTGACCACTCCGTAAAAGGCGGACAGGATCCGCAGATGCTCCTGCACATAGTCGTACTGACCGTCTTCGAAAACAGCCGGTGCCATGTAGGTATACTGGATCCCGTCGTAGGAAAGAATTGCCGGCGTGAGCTTCTTCTGCAGATCCATTTGCGCATATCGCTCAGCGTTCTGCCGGGCGATCTTGTCGCTGCAGGCCCAGAGCTTTTTCTGCTCCTCATAAGAAAGACTCTGAATCCATCGCATCAGAATCCGGGTTTTTTCCATAAATACCGGCAGCCCGCTGCAGGCAAATGAATCTGTATCTTCCCGCATCTGCTTGGCCGGAGATATGATGATCCTCATCCCAGTTCTCCCAGCATCTGTTCCGCGTTGGCGGCGGCCTTTACTTTATCAAAAGCCTTTATGATAATGCCGTTCTCATCGATCAGGTAAGTCGTCCGGACAACTCCCATGCTGACTCTGCCGTAATTCTTCTTTTCTTTCCATACATCATAAGCCTGGATCACTTCCTTCTCCGGATCAGAGAGAAGTGTAAAGGGCAGTCCGTATTTTTCCTCAAATTTCTTGTGGGATGCCACGCTGTCCTTGCTCACGCCGAGAACCACCGCGCCCTTCTCCCTGAACTGCGGATACAGATCCCCGAATGCGCAGGCCTGCTTGGTACAGCCGGCCGTCATGTCCTTGGGATAAAAGTACAGAATCACCTTCTGTCCCTGATAATCAGCCAGACTTCTCATTTCTCCGTTCTGATCCGGCAGGGTGAACGCCGGGGCTTTAACTCCGATTTCCAACATTTTTTATAATCTCCATTTCTTTTTATTTTATCTGCAGGACACGAATCCCGGCAGTTTTACCAGTCGGCTGCGCCCCGCTATGGCATGAAAAAGCTGACCACCGGCAGAATAATGTAGAGAACGAAGGCCTGGTGGGGGTAAAACCAGGACAGGAGCATCAGTAAAGCGCTGATTGCCAGCAGGATGCTGGTTTTGGAAAAGATCATGAGCAGGAACAGACCGGGAGTATCCCGGAACCTCTTGCGCAGCGCCGCGAAATAGAGGAGTCTCTGAAAAAAGGAGGTCAGAATGTAAACCGCGCCAAAGTGTATGGCCGAATAGCGGTCACTCTGGTGGATGATCCATTTGGTCGTGACCGGAATCAGGGCCAGGGATGCCAGAAAGAGAAAATTCGCGACAATCACCAGGTGATCCGCCTGACGGACCGCTTCAAAAATCTGTTTATTGTCATACCAGAAATCTGCCACGATAAAAAAACTGACCAGAAAAATCAGGATCGACCAGGCAAATTCCCCATAGGATTTTTCTGAAGTGGGAAAGGGAATCTCCAGCATCATCACAGTAATAAAAATAGCAATGACACCGTCGTTGAGAGTGGAGAGATGGCTGATCATACTTGTTTTGAGGCGCTCTTCCCCTTCGGCGCGCTTTTCAAGCATATGGTCATATTTTTTGGCGCTCTCATCACTCAAAAATTTTCTGACAAAAGCGGATTTGATTTTCTGTTTCATGAATCTCCCTCTATGAACATTGGGTACACCGGGGACTTATGGTACGCCGCGCTGCTCTGCGGCACAGCCTGAGCGCAGTTTCTGTGATGTACTCCCGCAGCGGTACGCTGCGCCGCCCTGTGGCACAGACGACCTGTGGCGAAACAGGTATGTGGCACAGCCGGTCTGTGGCAAAGCCGGTCTGTACGGAAGTCTTTCATTCCTCCATGGACCAGACCTTAATGCCCTGCTTTCCTTTGTGCTTCATACATTCAGCCGTAAGGTTTACCCAGCTGACACAATGGTCCAAGATGATGGAATCCGACGTGATCACTCTTTCCTTTCCGTAAAGCTGTCTGTCGACATCTTTTAAAATAGTGATGTCCATGTGAAAGGAATAATGCCCTTCCGCGACATCCGCGATCAGGGTCTTCAGCCTGCCGGAATTGGAAACCGGCTGATCCAGCAGAATATTGACCTCACGAACGAATGCCTCCTGCAGCACGTCGAACATCAGCTTTACCGCTTCCGGAGTCTGAGGAATCGGACGATAGGTGCCGCGAAGAGCCGCGAGGTCACGGACTGTTCCATCCATGCAGGAGAAGAGCAGGGAGTCGCTCAGCAGCACTTCCAGTGTGATTATAGTATTGAAGCCATCGATCCAGACATCTTTTCCGGCCAGTTCATCTGCCGCTGCCAGTTTTCTCTTCCTTTCTGCCAGCTGATGGCGGGAAGCAAGGCTCCTCATAAGGGCAAGGCGCTGTCGCTCTGACAGTTGGAAATGATTCCCAGTGAAAACCGTCGCCTGCTTCAGGTTATACCCCTCATTGATCAGATAGAAAATATGCCGGGATGCCGTCCTCATTTTTTCTATTGCATCGGGAGAAAAGAACTTTTCATCCTCTGGCACATATCCTCGCTTTGCGTCCATGCTCCGCCCCCTATCTTCTCAGATACTGTGACGAAACAGGGAAGGAGAAATAGGTGTCCGGGTAGGGCTCGTTTTCCAGACTGAAGTGCCACCACTCGCAATTGATAGGCTTAAAGCCGCTGCGGACCATCACCCTCTGCAGGGTCATCCTGTTTTCGTACTGCTCATCCGTGATATCCCGGCAGTCCGGGTGGGAAATGGGACTGAACAGATCAAAGGGGCTGCCCATGTCCAGCTCTTTGCCGGTCTTCATATCCAGCAGGGTCAGATCTACCGCACACCCCCGGCTGTGGCTGGACTTACTGGCAATATATCCTCTCTCAAAAAGTGTCTCTTTCTCCAGTTCAGGATAAAAATAGGGTTTCATCCGGATATCCTGATCCTCGATGCCCCACAGGACAAAGCGCCGGACCGCGCTGGCAGGGCGGTAGGCGTCAAAAACCTTGGGTACAAGGCCAAGCACCTGAAACTCAGCCGTGGCCGACTTCAGCGCTCTCGCAGCCTCAATGGTCAGGAGCGCACAGGGTTCCTCGTACCCGTCGATCCGCTCGCCGATGAAGTTATAGCAAGAATAATAACGAATCTCCTGCACGATCTGTGGCACATAATCAGCCAGAATCACAAATCCTGAAGAATCCATTGTGCGATCATTTATATAATCTACTTTCATCACAGTCCACCCATATTGTCTCAATTCCCTGAGGCATAGAATTCCGTTCTGGTCTCATTTGCCTGAATCAGCACTGAGCTCTGATCGAATGTGCTGATCATTTCATCCGCTGCGGCATGAATTTTCTCTAACGTGGTATCACTGAGATAGATCACAAGGGTATATTCCTGATACAGTTTTTCTTCATCTATCCAGCCGCCGCTGGCCTCCTGGATCGTGTAGCCCCCGAAGTGCCTGATCAGAATCTCCTTTGCCTTCTCTTTCGCCTCGTCCGGCTCATATACGGGTTCGTTTGTATCCTTGTCATTGGTTCCGAGATACATCACGTACTGAACATCAGTAGCCTCCTGCTTGCCGGCTTTAGGCGCAGTGCACAGATTCACTATGGACAGACACAGCGCGACGATGGAAATGACCAGCGCGGCAATTCCGCTTTTTTTACTCATCATACTCACCCCTTTTGATTAATATTTTGTAATCCACATCCTGGCTGCCTTTCCCATGCTGTCAGTCAAACCATTTTACCACAAGCAAAAAAGGACTGCCATACGAAGGTGACGGGCCGGCTTTTATACGGCCGGCTTTTAAATCCGCTTTTGAACTATTTTTTCACTTATCTTTGCAGCTTTTCTTCTTTTCTTTTTCTTTTTGGAATAGTAACTGCCAGATTTCAAGGGTAGTTGTAAGGAAAAACTTGCAGTTAAAAATACAATTAACATTCTTCTTTCTTTGCTCACTGTCCGTTTTTTCAGACACCTTGTTTTTTATAATTTCATCATAAAGTAACAGGAAGCCTTAATTGAAAAACTTAACGCAGCGAAAATCTCCTGTTTTCTAAAAAAACGCCGCAATAACTTTTGCAAAAAGGGAAACAGAAATCCCTTGATGATCACTCTGTGGGGAGGAGTATTTGATATGAAATCGAAAATGAAAAAAATGAAAAGCGTCGTAAAACTGCATCCGTTCAGCACAGTGTTGTTAGTAATCTATATTGTCTCGTCCGTTCTGCAGGGAAGCCTGGAGCTGTTCCTGGCCGGTTTCCTTGCCGCATCTTCCGCCTATGTTCTGGAGCTTCTGTTCTATGTGACAGGTATGATCAGGACCGGCCGAAACTGTGCCGGCCGTCCCCGCTCCTCCGGAGCACAGGAAAGACAGAGACAGAAAATCGCAGCATAATGCCGGGTTTTTTATATTCCGCAGGCTGCAGGGCGGTTTTAAATGCCAGACCGCGGCAAAAAATATGATCAGTCCAATAATCAGTCCAACAGCAATACAAGGAGGTGTTCCATGAAAGGATATGTGACCGAGAGCGGATATATGGGTTATGTCGATGGCACTTATGTGCTCTTTTCGAATGAGAGAGACTATATTGAATTCATGGAGGATTGATATTATGTTCGGACTTGACACGCTTTTCGATTTTGACAAAAACGGAAAACTGGACGCCTTTGAGCGGGCCACCGAGATGGCATTCCTTTCCAGCGCCGGGGAGGCTTCGAGGAAGTCAGACAGAAGGTATGAAGACAGGACACGCCTCGATAGATATGGCTCAGAAAAAGACGACAGCGATTGGGAGGACTGAATGAGATGTAAGAAAAAGGCTGCAGCAATCGGGAGGACTGAATGAGATGTAAGAAAAAGGCTGCAGCAATCAGGGGGACAGATGAGATGAAAGATATTTATTTTACAATAACCGGAACAAAATATCGTTACGGACACGACTTTATGAAACCCGGAATGAAGGTCAAGCTGGTCAAGGAACCTGACAATCCGTATGACAAAGAGGCAATCCGGGTGGAAATGAAGAACGGCCTGGGATTCGTTGGTTATGTTGCCAACTCCATCCACACAGTCAGGGGAGAGTGCGTCAGTGCCGGCCGCATGTACGACCGGATCGGCAGGAAGGCAAAGGGAACCGTCAAGCTGGTTCTCCCGGATGGTGTGATCTGCAAACTGGATAAATAAAAGACTGAAGCCTGCACCGTTTTCTCAGAAGCGAAAGCGGTGCAGGCCATTGCAATTTGTGACGCAAAACGGCACAAATGCAGGAACGAAAAACCTTGTGCCAGCAAGTTTTCCCACTCTTCCTGTTCTGAATCCGATCAACTGGTCAAGGGTAAAAAACTGTAATATACTTTATCCTGAATTATTCATAGCGGTAAGTCATAAACAATGCTTTTCCGCGTAGTTACAATGCGTCCAACTGAATATTGCTTTCACTGATCTGGTGAATTAAAAA
>CACYTU010000065.1 GCA_902777355.1 uncultured Lachnospiraceae bacterium
GTGTTTGTGTTTGGTTGTGGAAGACTTCACTTTAACACAAGGGGGGCTTATTTTTGTACCCATTTATTTACTTTTCCTACTAAAACTTTACGCTAGCAGAGCCTCTTGTCCTTCTCTTCAGCTTCTCTTTACAGCTACTCATACACTACAGGCTCTTCGAGAGGGAGTGTAACGGTACTGTAATTTCTCTAATTGACAATTCTAATTGGGCAACTCTAATTGGCAGGCGAAAACAGAAAAGGCATTCTTGCAGGCCGTACTTTCCACTGATAAAATATACATATTCCAGAGCATTTTAAAGGCTGGCGCAGCTGCCATCCAATGTGCTTTGTCAAAACGGTGCTGTCGCGACAGCATTGCCGGAGTCCTTTTTTCATGGGGCCCCGGCAGTCCTGCTATAGCAGCGCCGGGGCCCCTCCATACAATTACATCACAGGAGGTGCACAATGACAAAGAAACAAGCAGATTTTTGTGAAGGCATTACAACTTCCCCGTCGGGGAAAGAAGCTCTTTCTTGCGGAAAGACGTTTTCTCCCAATGCGAACAAGGTACTTTCCTCAAATAGCGACAGTAAGTACCTTACCCTGCGCTCTGTTTTTCCGCGGTATAAGGATATTGGGACAGTACAGCGGGAAATCGAGGCATCACCCCACCTGTCCTCCATATTTCATTCGTGGGATCCTTTTCGGCAAAAGGAATTCCTGGATTTCTGCTGTGGCAACCGGGGAATACGAATCCTCTATGATTCGTTTTTTAAATACGTATTCGATCCTGATGCCGGCCATAAGGAACTCTCCCGGCTGATCTCCATTCTGCTCGGACAGGACGTTCGGAGCCTCAGGATCCTCCCGAATGAATCCCACCTCGGGTCGGACTATACACTTGTTATCATGGACATCATCGTGGAAACGAGTGATGGGAGCGTCGTCAATGTCGAAGTTCAGAAGATAGGCTACATGTTTCCCGGCGAGCGGGCAGCCTGCTATAATGCGGATCTTCTCCTTCGCCAGTATCAGCGGGTCAGGAAAGAATATGCCTCAGACAATATATCAGACAACAATGCTGGAAAGAATCAGAGCAGCGATCCGGACAGAAGCGGGACAGAGGTCAAATTTAATTACAAATATATCCGCCCTGTCTTCACGATAGTGTTTATGGAGAAATCCACTAAAGAATTCCACCGGTTTCCGGATAATTATATCCATGCTTTCCGGCAGACTTCCGACAGCGGCCTGGAACTGAACCTACTTCAGAATTTTCTGTTCGTCCCGCTGGACATTTTCAAACGTCATTTTACTGAGCGAATTACTGCAGTGCCTCAAAAGCCCCTCACCGAAAAAGAAGCCTGGCTTGCGTTCCTGTCCTCAGATGATCCACAGGTCATCCTGCGCCTCCTGGAACAGTATCCCGACATCTTCCGCCCTTTATATGACAGAATCTGCACGATGTGCAGGAACACCGAGGAGATGATGAATATGTTCTCAAAAGAGCTCTCCATACTGGATAAAAACACCACGATCATGATGATCGAGGAACAGCGCGAAACTATCGAACAGCAGAATCAGGTTATAGAACAGAAAGATGAAACCATCCAGCAGCAGAATCAGGAGATAGAGCGACTTCGCAAAGAGCTGGAGGAAGCACGCCGGGCGAAAGCTTAAACCTGAAACAATAGTGCAGCAAATACTATATGTTTGATTTGTTATCGTTTTCAGGTGGGTTTGTACAGTATCAATAGCAGTTACTCTTTAAAAAACTACTGGATTCTGCCGGACAGGGCATCCATGAGGGCTATGTGGAAGGTCCCAGTCCCGCCTTCCCTGCGCACTGTCTCCGCGTAAGCCTTCTCCGCGCAGGCGTTCATCATCGCGCAGCAGGCAGCCGCGCTCAGTGCGGAATTCTCCACTGCCAGATAAGCGCCCATGAGTGAGCTGAGCATGCAGCCGGTTCCTGTCACTCTGGACATCCAGGCGCTGCCGCCGGGCACTTCATAGACTCGGGTTCCGGACACCACATAGTCTGTCTCTCCGGAGACGGTAACGATTGCCCCGGTTCTTTGGGAGAGTTCCATAGCAGCCTGAATGGCGTTGGATTTCGCCGTAGGAACAGCGGCGGCACTTGCTTTGCTGTCGCTGTCCAATCCGGATCTCGCCCCGGGAGCTGTGGATGCGGCACTTGTTTTGCTGTCGCTGTCTAATCCGTATTTTCTCCCGGGAACAGTGGACGCGTGGCCAGCTTGCCTGTCCGCGCCGGAATCCTCTGATACCGGAGCTGCGACATTCTTCACAGCAGGGTCATCCACCCCTCTCCCGGTATTACGGTCCGTTGCCAATGCCAGGATTTCTGAGGCATTTCCGCGGATGCAGGCAGGGTGCACAGCGTCGATCAGGTCCAGGCATTTCCTGCGCCTGAAGGCGGAAGACGCGCAGCCCACAGGGTCTATGACGATTGGGCGCCCTGCCCCGGAAGCGCCGAACGCTGCAGTAGTTTCGGATGTTTCGGATGTTTCGGATGTTTCGGACTTTACAGAAGATCCGGATAAAACAGATGTATCGGACTTTCCGGATAAAGCAGATGTATCGGTCTGTCCGGACAAAACAGATAAATCAGAAGTTTCGGACTTGTCGGACAATACAGACGCATCTGTCTTTCCCGCCAGTCCGGCTGCCATCATGGCTTCAAGAGACTCGGTGGCGCCCATATTGCAGACCAGAGCGTCGCTGACGGCGGCAAAATCCGCCATCTCCTCCGGGTGATGAGCCATGGTGGGGGAAGCCCCGATCGCGAGCAGGGCATTGGCGCAGTCGTTCACTGTCACGATATTCGTTATGCACTGGACGACCGGACGGCGCTTCTGCACGAGACCGTGAAGCCTTTCGGTCTGTCCCGGCAGGCACAGTTCCCTGGCCTCAGTCCAGAGCTGCCGCGTCCTGGCCTCTATATCCTCTGCCGCAAAAATACCGCTCACGATCGCGAATCCGCTCATTTTGCGGCCCCGGAGCCGGCTGATATTGTCATAAGTGATTCCGCCGATCGCAACGACGGGAATCGAAACACTCTCGCAGATTTGCTGAAAATATGCCGGGTCCATGGGCCTGGCATCTTTTTTTGTAGAAGTCCCGAAAACAGCTCCGCTGCCCAGATAGTCCGCCCCCGCCTGCTCGGCGGCCAGGGCTTGTTCTACAGTTCTGGCCGTGACGCCGATGATAGCATCATTTCCGAGTATGGACCTGGCCTCGGCCGCTGCCATATCGCTCTGCCCGACATGAACCCCGTCCGCTCCAATCTTTTTTGCCAGCATCACATCATCGTTGATGAGGAGCGGTACTCCGTACTGCCTGCAGAGGCCAAGGATCTCCTCTGCCTCCTGCTCAAGCGCCTGTCCACTCAGGGTCTTTTCTCTGAGCTGCACCATGGTGACACCTCCCCGAAGAGCGGCCTCCACCTGCTTCGCCAGCGTCTGCCCGCGCAGCCAGCTCTTGTCAGTGACTGCATACAAAAGACAATCTTCCAGTTTCAAACCCATTTCAAACTCCAATTTCATTCATTTCATTGATATTTCATCATATAAAAATATGTGAAGATTATGAAGAAAAAAAGCCGGCAGGCTCAAGACTGTCAGTTTGAAGTCCTGAGAACACGCCGGCTGCTTTTTCAGTTTTACGGCTGTTCCGCCTGCTGGCGCAGACGGCCGGTCAGGCAGCCGGTCACGCCGCTGCTCTGCACTCTGCATCGTGGGCGCAGCGGGCATGACAGGCATGTTTTCCATTTCAGTTCTGGTGGTTTCTTACGGCTGTTCCACCTGCTGGCGCAGACGGCCGATCACACCGCGGCTCTGCAGGGCCAGTGTAATGACAGCGGCGATGATGGTTCCGCCCGTCGTACTGATGAGGAAGGGCACTACGAAAGTAAAGAGCGCCGCATTGGGATTGCCCATCACCATCGAGGCGATCGGATATGCCAGGATTCCGCCGATCACAGCGGTACCGAAGATCTCACCGATCCAGGCAGCGGGAAGAGTCCTGAACTTTTTGTACAAAAGGCCGGCCAGCAGGGCGCCGCACATACTGCCGGGGAAGGCCAGAAGGGTCCCCAGACCGGTCATGTTGCGGATCACACTGGCTATAAAGGCGGAGGCCAGTCCCCAGCCGGGTCCCAGAAAGACCGCACACAGAACATTTACAAGATGCTGCACAGGCGCGCACTTGGATCCGAAAACCGGAAATGAAAAAGTGGATCCGACGACGGCGATTGCCGCGAAAATGCCTGTGAGCGCCAGTTTTCTGATATTGAATGACTGATTATTCATTTTTCTTACATCTTCCTTTCTTTCGGAGACTCCTGCATTCACAATATACTTCCTCTATATACTTTTGAAATATGTATTTTTATATATGCTTTCGATATATATTTCAGTATATAGTTTGCGTATATTTTCGATATATATTCATATATCCGCAGCAATCAGAGCCATAAGGAAAATACCGGAAGATGCGGTGCAGAGAGAAGGGGGCTGTGTGTCCTGTTATTCCGGGAACAGCGGGTCACGTTCTGCCCTGTTATTCCAGGAACAGCGGGTCATGTTCTGCCCTGTTATTCCGGAGACAGCGGGTCACGTTCTGCCCTGTTATTCCGGAGACAGCGGGTCACGTTCTGTCCTGTTATTCCGGAGACAGCGGGTCATGTTCTGCCCTGTTACACTATAGTGTGCCCTCTTCTGTTGTTTTACACGTTACGGAAATCCCCATCGATTGCGAAGGCGTGGTTCATGGGGCCGCTGCCCTTGCCCAGGTCCAGCATAGCCGCAAGAGCACCAGAGATGTAATTCTTGGCGCTCCTTACTGCCGTCTGCATATCGTAGCCCTTGGCCAGGCCGGAGGCAATGGCGCTCGAGAGCGTGCAGCCGGTTCCGTGGGTATTGGGATTGTCGATCCGTTTTCCCGTGAACCAGACCAGCTCTTTGCCGTCGTACAGAAGGTCGTTGGCATCGTTGATGCGATGTCCGCCCTTGCACAGCACAGCGGCACAGCCGTATTTTTCGCGGATTTCCTTTGCTACCGCTTCCATGTCTTCCTTATTGCGCACCTCCCGTCCGGAAAGCACCTCAGCCTCCGGAATATTGGGAGTGATCACTGCCGCGAGAGGCAGCAGTTCCTTTTTCAGAGTTTCGATCGCATCGTCACTGATCAGCTTCGATCCGCTCGTGGAAACCATGACGGGATCGACCACCAGATTTACGGCCTTGTAAAAACGAAGCCTCTCCGCGATCACTTCGATCAGGGCGGAGGATGAGACCATCCCCGTCTTTACTGCATCCGGGCGGATATCCGTGAAAATACAATCCAGCTGCTCCTTCAGAAAGTGAGGTGTAACCTCCATAATATCTGTTACGCCGGTCGTGTTCTGAGCAGTCAGGGCAGTGATCGCGCTCATGGCAAAAACACCATTCGCGGTCATTGTCTTGATATCTGCCTGGATGCCGGCGCCTCCGCTGGAATCACTTCCGGCGATTGTTAATGCTGTCCTCATCTTCTCCTCCTTTCCAATCCCGGAGCTGCAGGCTCCACAGTAAGTACAAATCACATGTGAGGATATTTCGATATTTCACCGGTGCAAGGCCCGCACGCGGATCCTGTGCGGTGAAGCAAGTTCCCTTTTCTGCGTGCGTATCCCACGACCGCAGCCGCAGGTTCTGTGCGGTGAAAAATAAATCCCCTGATCAGGCAGCTCCTGAGGTTTTTGCATTAATTTTGTATAGCGGCAGAAGGTGGTGCCCCCAATCCGCCGCTCATCATTAACCTGACAGGATAAAGGCGGTTCAGCCTCCTCTATCCCCTGCCGGCCCGTTTCCGCCATCAAAGCGGAAACTCTTTACACCGGCCGTGTCAACAGGGTAGAGACGGCCACGCCGCCATCTCCCCCCCGACCGGCCCGCGTCCGCCGCAAGGCGGAAAATACATTGCGCGGGCCGTGTCATAAAAAAGCGGGATACCAACATGGGTATCCCGCTTGTCAGCGCAATCATTTCCCTACGTTGGCATTACCCAAATCAGGTTCCGGGTCGAAACAGCAATAGTTTCCTCTCAGCCGGCTGCATGCCAGCTCCCCACTATTTTTTCATGACTCAACCGCAGCTTTCGCGCGATGAGGCATGTGTCTGCGGAGAAATCCTTATCTGAAAAATTCTTTCTGCAGGCAGATCCCCGGTCAGAACCGCGGGCTGCTGCAATCAGGAAAACCTCCACAAAACTTTCAATAGCAATTATAAACAAAGCGCTTAGCCAATTCAACTGTTATTTTTGTTACTTCATTGTCACTGTACAGTCGCCTTGCAGGTGACTTTTTTGCCGCTGCCTTTATCACTGCACGGTCACCTTGCATCTCTACAGCAGGGTCCGGGAAAACGGCAGGCTCGGCAGCCATACCGGATAGCGGGACGAGACTCATGATCAAGGCAAGCACAAGTGCCAATGAGAGCATTTTTCTCTTCCTCATGACTCCTCCTTTTTTAATCGTCAGATAAACAGTTTACATGAGACACACACTATCGCAGCACTGCTGTCATCCGGCACAAATATCTGCAAATCTCTGCATTGCTTTGTAATGGTGCCCCGGATTATCTTCTGTTCCCTATTGTACATACCGGACCATTACCGAATGTTCCGGTGAAAAAGTCAAAGGTAAGTGTCCGGCTCAAAGCAGAAAGCACATTTCACTGGCCTTGCCGCAAAAAAGCCAGGAGGCTGTCCTCCTGGCTCAAGTGTTCTTATGCTCTCTTTCTGCGTCTCTTCTTTCCTCTTTCAAACTCCGTCCGGACGATGACCGCGCATGCAAATATAATGAACATGGATGCGAAAATGAGCAGTATGGTAATATCAGGCATAAAGGCTTTTCCTGCCCGTCTGATTTCCATCTGTCGTGCGGCGGCTTTATTGGCCTGTACGGTACTGTCGCCTTCCCCCTGGACTCCGGGTGTTTCCGGTTGACCGGCAGCCTCCACTGCCTTGTCGGTCAGTCCGCTTGCCGCCGGAGTCTGTACGGTTGTGGTTGAAATCTGCCCTGCCTCGGTTGGAACCTGCCCTGCCGTTGCCGGAGCCGTTCCGGTTGGAACCTGTCCCGACGTGGCCGGAGCCGTTCCGGTTGGAACCTGCCCTGCCGTTGCCGGAGCCGTTCCGGTTGAAACCTGTCCCGACGCGGCTGATCCGCGCTCAGGAGAAGAAGCCTCTCCATTGAGCTGATCATCATATTCTCCATGCCCGCCGGCATCATAATAAGCGGAAGCCGGCATTAGTTCCTCACCGGCTGCAAGTGCCTGTTTTCCCCAGACTCCTGCCGGAAAAAGAATCAGGACCAGGATAATGTTGACAGCGATCAACAGTTTCCTGAACCTGTCTCTCTTCTCCAGTTCCCGCCTGCTCCCCCTGGCGGAGAATCTGTCTTTATTATTACTATCAGTTGCCATTGTTTTCTGCCTCTATCTGATACGCTAAAACGCCAATATCAATTTCTGATTATATTGTACTTGATTAAGCGTAAAAGAAAGCGTCAAAAAACGTTTAATAAATGGCATATTTAGTTAAACTTACTTCTTCTCTTACTGTATGATGCTATATTCATATGTAGTTGTATGATTCAGTATTCATACGCAGATGCTGCTATATTCATATGTCGTGTTATGATGCTTTATATGTAGTTGTATGATGCCGTATTCATATAGTTGACTGTATACTGCCATGCCTCTGAGGCAGGAAAAAAACATGTCACGGTATAAAGGTAAATTCCTTGTCGGCAATTATTTTTCCAGGTACACTGTCCCCGCTGTAGACATTGACAAATGCGGACATTTTTTTGATATCCTCCTCCTTGATGCCCGCTTTCTCCAGCGATGAATCCATAAATATTCCGCTGCCGTATACACAGGTGCCGGGCAGGACTTTCACGGCGCAGAGCCCTGACACATCCTGGTCATTGAGCTTTTCTCCACTCCACATCATGGTCTGAACGGTATCCGTCCTGTTTGCGTAAAAATAGTTCACGCCAAAGCCTGAAATATTATCCGGGTCAAACCCCTGGATGACGAGGGCGCAGTTTTCATCGTCCAGAACGATCAGCTCTCCATCCACCGAAGTCCACTTGGGGGCCTTGATGTCTTCCGCCTTTTTGCCGGTGGGATAGACGGTGACCGTCTCTTCCTCCAGCGTTTCATAACTTTCGCCATTCATTACCTTCAGAGTCAGGATCATCTCGTCAATGGAGGAGATACCGCACTTTTCAAGCTGATCTATTTTAAATGAACAGTCAAGGTCCTTTTCCTCTTTCGCTTCCAGTAAGTATGCTGCAAGGATATTGATGTCATATCTGTTGAGAACCCCTTTGTCCACACTGACATACACTTTTGAGTCCGTCTTGTTTGCACAGTGGATCCTGACCGTGAAACCGGATTTATCAGCTTTGTATCCTGTGATCGACACAGAGGCATTGTCAGTGTCCAGAATCTTCTCCTCCTGATCAGAATAGGTGACGCTTTCGTCCAGCACTCCTTCCTTAAATCCCTGGATTGCATCGAGTTCCTCTTCGGTTGTCCGCTCACAGATCATCTCCTCGCCTCTCGGGTTGATAAGTGTGAGGACATTTCCTTCGATTGTATAGGAAAAAGATTCCCCGTCGATCGTGACAGCGTCTTTGTCCCAGGTTCCGGACGACTCCAAAGCCAGGACAGTCCCGTCCTCTGCAAAGTCTAAGTAAAGCACTCTGCCCATTTTTTCCATAGCTTCTACCTGGTCTCTGGTCAAAGATGATTTCTCCCCTTTGATCTCAGCTACCTTCCACAAGCCCGCTAAGCCTTCCGCGTCGGCTGCCGGGGCTGACTCGCCCGCATCTGTTCCAGCGGCGGCTGCGCATATAAACGGTGAGGCGGCATCCCTCTGGTAAAGATCAGCGGCATTTACAGTCAGACTGCTGCTGATGACCATAATGATTACGATGAGACCCAAAAGCCGGTTACGGTTTCTTTTCATGGTTGGCACCTCCCATATGAGATTATGAAAAAAGGTTTCAGAGGATATTTTCCCTGCCTCAATAATATCATATTTCCGTATGCCTTTCAGGGAAATTACGTTGGCCTTTCACGGCTCTTTCCCTCATATGGATCATACGCCGTTCATCAGACCAATCCAAAATCCAAGACGGTCTTGAACTTTTATCAACGCAAAACCCGGCAGACTCACGACTGTAATCTGAAGTCATAAGTCTGCCGGGTTGGGCTTCTGTCTTTTCTGCACGGTTCAGCTGCTGCCTTTCCTGCAGGAATCATCTTCTGTCTTTCCTGCAGGAATCATCTTCTGTCTTTCCTGCAGGGTTGGGCTTCTGTCTTTCCTGCCGGGTTGGGCTTTCGTCTTTTCTGCGAAGTTTTACAATCTGTTAAAAAGGATGAGAAGTTTAAAAAGCAGATATTCCGATCCGGGGTAATATGTACTTTCATCTTTCAAAAGCCTCAGCTTGCAGCGTGGATCCTTTTTATATAGGGCAAAGTCTCTGGTGATCCTCCTGTTTTCCGGACTCATTTCCCGCCCGAAAGCCCGTCCCAGGCGAAGCGCGTTCTGCTGTCTGCTGTTCTTTTTATCACCGCTCCAGAACTTCTTGATTTTCCTCAGCCGCTCTCTGTAGAAGTCTGTCACGGCGCCGATGGCATTATCCCCGTGCTGCCTGTAGCTCATGTGACCCTGAGGGTCAAATATGACACGGCCGAAACAGGCAATGATCTGGTAAGCTGTCCAGTCAAAGAGGCCCACTCCATACTTTTTTGCGTCAAACCGGCTGAGAAGGTCTCTTGCCTGCCGGTTGAATACAAACGTGCATCCCGGCGCGATACTTCTAATCAGGGCATGGGGGTAATCTGTCGGGATCTGCACCATCATGTGATCCGCCATGGGGTTGAGGTCTTTGTCCACGACCCGGACGTCGCCGCAGTACAGGGCGGGAATACTGTTAATATCCGGAATTTCCTCTTCCAGCGTCCTGACTGCAATTTCGACCTTGTCCTGATCCCAGACGTCGTCCTGATCACAGAAAGCATAATAGTCTGCCTCTCCGCTGTCCTCAAGGAGCTTCCAAAAGCTGAGGCCGGGGCCCAGATTCTCTCCCCCGTACCAGCTCAGTCTGTCCCGGTCCTGATACTCATCCAGAATCGCTTTAGTGCTGTCAGTCGATCCGTCATCCCGCACCAGGATCTCCACACTGGTCTGTGTCTGCGAAAGAAGACTGTCGATCTGCTCCCTGATATATTGCTCCCCGTTATAGCTTGAGAGAAGAATCTTCACTTTCATCCGTCTGTCTCCTGTTCAGCAGTTCATGCTTGTGGCAATGGGCGAGTGGCCGCAAACATATATGATGTAAAGATCAAAAGCCAGGAAAAGGCTCTGAGTCTCGTCAATATGCACATACAACCGCAGGACCATTGCGCAGCTCCGAAGGAGATGTTGCGTGCCTGGTACTTGGNNNCCGCTGCCAGCGAGGATTGAGCGAGAGCGTGTCCAAGGTGTTTGTGCATATTGACGAGACGGATTATCTTTAACCACCTTTTGACCCCGACATCATATAGATCGCAAAAACACATAGCCGAAGCTATGTGTCTGCTTATTTCCCCGCTGTTCAGTCTGCGAACCCGCAGTTCTGTCCGCGGTTATTTCCCCTTTTTTTCTTCCCTCTTCCGCCTGGCCTTGCCGGCGCGGTTGCCGGCCAGTTTCACTGCGGCATGCATGCAGAAAGCCCCCAGTGACAGGAAGTGTCTCTCCCTGATCAGGTCTTTTCCGACAAAACGCACCATGCGCATGCCCTCAGAATCCGCCTGTGCCCCGGTGAGCCGGTCACTGTACCGGCGCATGACGTAACCGATCTTCACATTGCGCTTGTAGTCCTGAAGCAGAGTATTATTGTGAGAATGATAGACAGCCGCCTCCGGCACATATGCCAGGGCATATCCCTGGTGTATAAGCCTGGCTGCCATCATCATATCTTCGTTGGTGATGATCGGCTTATCGAAGCCGCCGGCTTTTTCATAGATATCACGGCGGTACATGGAGCAGGTGTTGGAGAAGAAATAGGACTTGACCCCGTATCTTGGGATGTCCTGTTCCCGCCAGACTCTGCCCTGATCGGGATAATTGAACTGTCTGGTCAGCTTTTCGTAGTGAGCTGCGTCCGGCCAGGCGATCTGCCTGCCGTAAACACCCGCGATGTCCGGCTGGGAAAAACCTTTCAGAAGGTTCTCTATGCAGTATTTATCCACGGGCAGGGCGTCCTGCGTCAGGAACATCACATAGTCGCCGCCGCTCTGCCTGAGGGCGTAATCTCTCGTGCCGCCGTGGTCAAACTGCTCCCTGGGAATCTGAATCAGCCTGATCCTGCAGGGGGCTTTTTCGGCAGCCTTCCGCACCATGGAAACCGTATTGTCTTTGGACCCGGAATCGATGACTATGATTTCCGCCTCTGCAGTCTGGGCAAGAAGACGTTTGAACAGGCGTGCAAGATTTTTTTCCGCATTCAGGGTCGGAATGACAACAGAGATTCGGGGCTGCTGCCGGATTCCGGTTTCTCCGGAGGTCTCCGGTGCGGCAGAAGGATTCATGTCACTGGACGCAGGTGTATTCACGTCACCGGACGCAGACGCTTTCACGTTACCGGACGCAGTCGCTTTCACGTCACCGGACCCAGACGCTTTCATGTCACCGGACTCATTCGTGCTCCCTGATTCCTCTAAGGGAGCTTCCTTGTCTATGCCGTTCATTGCGACAGGATCCACTGCAGGATCCCGCTTTTCCTGATCAGTCATAAAGAAAACTCTCCATTCAAAAACGCCTCATAGCGGTCACAGATTTCCTGTGTTTGGCCAAACTCGATCTGATTTCCGTGATCGAGCCAGAGAACCTTTGTGCACAGCTCCCGTATATCATCGATGGAATGGGAAACCAGGATCGTCGTTGCTCCTCCGTCAATGATTTCGCGCATTTTTTCAGCGCTTTTTTTGGCAAACGCGCCGTCTCCCACCGAGAGCACCTCATCGAGGATCAGGATGTCCGGATGGACAAGGCTGGCGATGGAAAAAGCAAGTCTGCTCTGCATACCTGTAGAAAGCTGCCGGAAAGAACGGTTTTCAAATTCTTTCAGATCCGCAAACTCTATGATCTCACCATATCTCTCATCCATGAACTTGCGGGTATATCCGAGCATTGCCCCCCTGAGATAGGCGTTTTCCTTTACTGTCAGGTCCCCGTCAAATCCGCTTGCCAGTTCCAGGAGTGCAGAGATGTTTCCGTGGCTTTCTATAGTTCCGGTGCTGGGGGTCATGATTCCCGCGATTGCCTTCAGAAGGGTGGATTTTCCGGCTCCATTGGTACCTATGATACCCAGCAGTTCTCCCCGCTCCAGAGAAAAGGTGATGTCCCGGTCTGCCCAGAATTCTGTGACATGATAGTCGCCTCGCAGATGACGCATCACATATTCCTTCAGACCGATTTCACGGAAGTCCCCTATTTTATATCTGATAGACACTTTTTCCAGCTTCAATGCTGTCATGTTTTATACCTCAATTCTGTCACTGTTTGTAACTGTCATACGCAGCAGCCTGCCATCGGTATGATGTAAAGGTCAAAAGTACGTGACGGGCTTGACTTAGCTGCCTTTTGACCCTGTCATCATTGGTATCGGTCTGTCATAAGTAATAGAGAAACTCAGTGTTGTATTTTTTATAAATAAAAGCACCTATTCCAAGAACCAGAAAGGCGTCAAAGGCCATCAGCAGGTGAAAGCCGGGCGACGGGATGACCCCGTCGAGCACTATCTTTCGGAAATATCTGATAAAAAGATAGATTGGATTCAGAAGAAAGGCGTATTGTATCCTGATCGGGAAACTGTCGATCGAATAAAACACTGCAGACACATACATCAGAAGCTGTGTCAGAACCGTCCACAAATACTGCATATCACGGAAGAACACATACAGAGCTGACAGGATCAGGCCCATCCCCATGTTAAAAATCAGGAGCATGAAAACCGGATACAGCAACAGGATAAAGATCCACGTAAAGGTTACTCCATCCATCAGGCAAAAAAGGAAGAACACAATCAGTGTCACACCAAAATTCAGAAGCGTCTGTGAATTCTTTGCCAGCAGGAAGAGATATTTGGGGACATTGACCTTGGTAATTATCGAAGAGTTTCCCACCAGGGAAAGCATTCCCTCCGATGTCGATTCACTGAAAAATGAAAAGACAAGGGTTCCGCAGAAGAGATAGATCGTATAGTGCCCGATCTGTCCGCCGAAAAAGTGTGAGAACACAACTCTCATAATCATCAATGTCAGCAGAGGATTCAGCACACTCCAGGCCATTCCGAAAAAAGTGCCCTTATATTTTTTCTTGAAGTCCCGTTTAATCAACTCCTCAAGCAGAAACTGATGTTTTTTCAGCATCTGAATCATAAATAACCTCGTTCTTAATCATTTGCGGGCTTTTCAACTACCCTTGCGCTGTACTTCCCGGGATTGGGCTTGTAAGCAAAGTCTTCTCTGTCAAGAGACAGGTTGGGATTGTAGTAAGGGTCTCCCTTATCCACCACTTCCTGCCAGCGCCTCAGAAAACGACTCTTTTCACCCAGGAACCGTTCCTTTCCCTTACCGGTTTCATCCCGACCGCGGCTCTTCGATTCATAATGGTACAGCTCCGCAAAAGGAGTCCACACGATCAGATAGCCCGCTTTCCGAATTTTCATGCAGAGATCGATGTCATTAAAGGCGACAGCAAGTGTCTCATCAAGTCCGTTTACCTCGTCCCACACATCGCGCCGGATCATCATACAGGCTCCAGTCACCGCAGACATATCCTGGGCGTAGATCATTCTTCCCATGTAGCCGACATTGTCGTGGGAAACATTGCGGAAATAATGGCCGGCAAGAGTCAGGAGCCCAATTCCCACTCCGGCGTGCTGAATCGTATCGTCAGGATAATACAGCTTTGCCCCGACAGCGCCGACATCTTTTCTCTGGGCAAACATGAGCATTTCCTCAAGCCAGTTATCAGTGATCACTTCTATATCATTATTGAGCAGAAGGATATACTCTCCTGTACAGTATTCTGCCCCTTTATTGTTGATGGCGGAATAATTAAATCCGCGCTTATTTTTATCCGCCCACTTTACGATCTTAACATTGTCATGTTCCTGCTTCAGCTTCTTATAGTATGAGAAAATCCTGCCGCTGCTGCTGTTGTTTTCCACAATGACGATCTCATAATTGGAGTAAGTGGTTTTCTCAAAAATAGAATCCAGACATTTTTTCAGATCTTCATAATGTTCATAATTGGGAATCAGGATGGAGATTTTGGGATTTCCCTGAATCTCATAACGGATACGGTAGATGCCTGTGCCATTAGTAACCTCTACTTCCCCGGCCAGGCCGACACGCTTCAGATGCGCTGAAATTGCTTTCTTTGCCGCCTCAATAGCGTATGGTTTGGCTCCGATATCAGATGCCACCGAACCCGCATGTGCCCGCCAGAAATACAGGATCTCGGGAATATGCGCGATCCGCTCCGCCTTCTCGGTGAGTCGGAGGATCATATCATAATCCTGTGATCCATCGTATTCCGAATTAAACATTCCTGCTTTTTCCAGAAGGCTTCTCCTGAACACACTGAAATGGCAGATATAATTGTTGGCGCGCAGATTATCCGGCGCAAAGTCCGGTTTAAAATGCGGCACACTCGCATCCTCGGGAACATTGTGGAAGGTGTTTTCGTCCGTGTAAATGAAGTCCGCGTCTTCATCGCAGATGGCATGCATGACCTCATGAAGGGCCGCGGGATGAAGAAGATCGTCATGATCGAACAGCCCTATATAATCACCGGTCGCCATTTCAAGGCAGGCATTTGTGTTACCGGATATTCCATAGTTTTTTTCAAGCTTCCTGTAACGGATACGGTCGTCATTCTCCGCATATACCCGGCATACTCTCTCCACATAGGCGTGGTCTTCATCACTGCCGTCAGCCATGCACAGTTCCCAGTTGGCATAGGTCTGATCTATTACAGAGTCTATCATTTCACGCAGGAACTTTTCCGGAGTATTGTATAAAGGAACTACAATACTAAACTTAATCTCCTGATCAAAGCTGTATTCTATCTGTTTTCTGAGTTCGTCCTCTGAAAATAAAGGAATACCTGCCATCTCCTGCGCGGCATTAATACTGTAAATTTTTGAATATACTCTCGCCCAGGTGTAGTGGACTCCATTCTCCTTCAGTGCCCTGATCCCTTTTCCGATCAATTCCTTTTTATCAGGATACCGGAAAAAACTCTTCGCGGCATCCAGCGTAAAACGTGCCGGCCCCGTCATTCTCCAAAAAGTAGAACTGGTGACAATTTCGAGGTCGTCCCGTTTTTTCTCGTACATTTCCCTCAGGGATTCTATTTCTTTTTCCTGACTGGCAAGCTTTCTTTTCTGCTGATTGATAATATATTCCTGCTTTCTGATCAGATCTTCCATGTTTTCTGCAGATTTCTTATCCACGGTATCCATAAAACTCTTCCAATCCTTTCCGCCAAAGCCTCTGCTTTCGCATCTTTTATATATTTATCCTCCCTGGACCGGATATATATCATTCTCACTTCCACAGCATCCAGAACAGGATGGGGGCGCCTCTGTGTCCTTTTGGGCAAAGGGATAAAGCAGGGCGAAATTAAACCAGACCGCCAGTCCGAAATTCTCCATCACAGCGAAGAACAGCATGCATCCGCTGATGAGCAGAAAGCGGTAGTCTCTTCTTTTTACACATAGATAGTTGACATAGGCCATCCAGAATGTGACAGCAAATACCCACAGGACACCTCTGCGGATTATATGATAGGCAAAGGCATTGTCCACCTGGTGGGTGATCCATCCTATATAGGAGACAGAGGGATCTGTCACAATAATGTGCTCATGTCCGAACAGTGTGATTCCGTTATGTTTGAGAGCATAGCCTCCCTCCACGAACCGCATTGCCCATGACAGAAACCTGGTCTCGTAAAATGTCTTCTGTACCCAGTCCATCTGCCAGCAGAGCAGCATGGAAACAGCGAACGTGATCAGGGGCGACCAGACCAGCAGCAGCCTGAAGATCTTTTTCACATGCTGTGTTCTTGTATTTATGGGGATCTCCGTTCTTGTATTTATCGGGATCTCCGTTCTTGTATTTATCGGGATTTCTCTTCTTACGGAATTTATAAAGGTAATAAAGGAGATCCCGGTCCTGTTCTGAACTGAATCGACAAGGAAAGCCGCAGCAGGAAAAGGAATCAGGACAACAGCCACAGTCTTGCAGGAAAAAACTGCAAGGATCAATACCGTCACTGACCAGAAAAGAAGCGCCGTCATGACAGGACGCCCCGACAGATAGAGGTACCAGATGACCAGCAGCAGCAAAAAGGCGATGTGGCCCCATGTATTGGGATGCGACAGCCCGAAGGAATGCAGCACGTCCTCCCTGCCCGGTTTAAGTACGGGATAGTCGACCGTTATACCGGCAGCATATCCGATCACTCCCGTTACGAACAGCCCAAGGCGGACACCAAGATACAGAAGGAGAAGCCTGCGGTAGTCTTTTCCGAATGCCATAAAACAAAAAAAGGCATCCATGACGACTGTATAGGTATTGTCCGTCATATGCCGGCTGAACAGAAAAGCAGCAGCTATAAGGAATATTCCTGCAGCGGACAAAGCAGGGACTCTAATATTCTCACGAATGTTGATCCTGTACAATGTGTAGAGCAGGTAGAATACCGCCCCCCATAAAACGATCCTGATCATTCCCGTGCGGACAGCCTCTTTGACGGGGCTCACAGCTTTGCACCATCGGATTTTCTTCATCAGAATAGAAGCCATATAGAGCCCCAGAAGAAACATATAGACCGCCTCCGGACTCCCGGCGGCAGCTTTCCGGAACGATTGCAGACCAGTCCTGACCGGTTCAGGTATGATGTGATTTGAGAAAAACCTCATTTGTAATGTTCTTTCCTGATACTTGTATGAGGGGCAGCCTCTTGATTCCTGCCCTGCGGGCTGCTCATCTGCTGACGGGCACTCCTGACGGGCACTCCCACCCCGTATTCGGTATTCGGCGTGTCCCCCCCGCGCCGGAGCGCTCAAAATCCTTTAGTGAACGGGCTCCCGGAGCTTCCCGTATTCGGCGTGTTCCCCCGCGCTCGGAGCGCTCAAAATCCCTTAGTGAACGGACTCCGGAGCTTCCCGTATTCGGCGTGTTCCCCCGCGCCGGAGCGCTCAAAAGCCTTAAGTTAACGGGCTCCCGGCTCCCGGAGCTTCCTGAAAAGGGTCACTGCACCCTCCAGATACTTTTCTGCTGGTCCGGGAACTGACAGATACACTCCAGACCGTCAAACTGACTTAAATCCGAATTACTGAGGATATAGTTCACCCCCAGTTCCTTTAATTTTGGAACAGTGATAAACAAAGTAATACTGTCCGGAAATGTGACTACTGCAGAAGCCTGGCCGGCTGCGCATGTCAGACCCACACCTGCCTGGCCGGGAGAAAATGGTGAATTGGTTCCATCCGGATTCCATCCTGCCGCTTCGCTTTCCGGATCTGTCGTTATGCAGACAGTGAGATGAGCATAGCGGTTCCAGACTTCTTCGCCGCTCTCAAGCCCGAGTTCTGTCCAGAGTGATTTATCAGGATATGTCGCGAGCGCGTTGAGGCTCCGGGCACCTGCTGCAGGAGGTAAATTGGCCAGCAGCCACGAACCTGCCCCGTTTGAAACCCATAGACCGCTCTCCTCCTCGTTAATCTTCTCCATCGCCTTCACAATGTTGTTGTCATAGAGACTGCCCAGTCCCTGACTGACCGGATTCACAAGCCCTCCCCCGATCATGGAAATGACCAGAACAGAGACAAGAAAAGCATCCTGCCAGGCCTCCTTTCCGGTCTGATATTTTCCCAACAGAAAGACCATTCCTGTTCCGATCAGGATCGTGACCCATTTCAGCACTGATGTCATAAAATCCGGACTGGAGGAATAGAAGGAAAGCACACAGAACAGTGCGCAGCAAGGGATCACAAGGCGGTACATTCTCTCGTGATAATCCACCACAGCCAGTGCACGGATCAGAACAAGCAGCTGCGCAAACCCTATAATGACTGTCATACGTCCCGCGGATGTCATGCTCAGCATGGTCACTTTGCCAAAAGCTCCCGGCAAAGGTAAGAGAATAAAGAGAATCAGGGCCAGACTTGCAATATTCAGAGCGATCAGCCACGTGTCCTTTTTTTTCTCTTTGAAAACCGCCACGGCAGACAGAATCATTCCGATCGGAAAAAAGTTCAGGAAATCCGAAGCCTCACAAGGATTCCCGTTCTCAGCGAATGACCACAGCCAGCTTGTCCATCCTCTGAACAAAAGCATCAGCTGGTCGGCATCCCCTCCCGTATAATTTCGCTGTCCGGGGTAGCTGGTATTCATGACTGCCTGAATTGTACCCCAGGAATTGTGCAGTATATGCAGCAGGCTGACCGCAAGCACAGCCACTGCGGCTGACAGGAACAGAACATCTGTCAGAATATTGCGGCGCACAGTGTTCCCGGCTGCCTCCGCTGTCCCGCTGCTGATCAGGCCGTCCTTTTTCTCCTCTTCGGCTGCCCCGCCGTTTTTCCGGCCGTCCTTTTCCTCCCCGCCGGCTGCCCCGCCGTTTTTCCGGCCGTCCTTTTCCTCCCCGCCGGCTGCCCCGCCGTTTTTCCGGCCGTCCTTTTCCTCCCCGCCGGCTGCCCGGACCCGGACGGCTCCATGCGGGATGCTGTGCTGCAGAGAGATCTCTTTCCGATTGTCGATCAGCATTGAGACCATACATGCAACGAGCACATAGAAAAGAGGAATCATCCATGCAGGATAAAAAGCCAGCATGAAGCCCCCTGCGCATATGGTAAGGGCTGCGGTGCAGGCCGCTTTTACCAGAAGGGACCTGCTCAAAAGGAAGTATCTGAACAAGAGAACCGAAGCCTGCAGGAAAATCAGCATTTCAACCAGTTCGTTGATCGAAAACCACCACTGGACAACCGGGGCGAAGCCGGCCAGAAGCGCATAGGCCAGAGCCAGCTTCCGCCTGTCTTTTGTCAGCAGACGTCCGAATTCAAAAGAGACGAGAAACAGGATCACCGTCCTGGAAGACCAGTAAAAAGCGAGTCCCATCTCTTTCCCGAACAGAATGTATCCAACGGAGAAGGGACGATAGAGCGTGACGGGATTCATCACCGGCTGTCCGTATATGATGAACATATCATGTGGAGTATATCCCCAAAGCTGCGACATCCATTTGAATCCGGACTGCGCTTGTGAAAGAGCCATAGGTGTGAAGGCAACGAACTCATCGCTGCGGATCCCTCTGGGTATCCCCCACAAAAGAGCACTGTCTTCTCCGCCCAGAAAATTGGTCACGAAAAAACCGATCGAGGACCCATGCAGCCTCAGGACAGTACACAGGGCGATGGCAGACAGACCGATCCACCAGCGATAGACAAACAGAGTGTGCAGCAGCTTTTTATAATCCGCCAGAGCAGCCAGGAGCAGTGAAACAGCTATGAAGTACAGGAAGAATCTGGTCATGTTCATCTTTTCCGCAGCCGCGGCAAAGTAATCTCCTGCGCCGGGATCACTCCGGATCGTCCTGATGGCTGAAGCACAGTCAAAACAACTGAAAAACTCCACAGCCAGCGCAATCACTAAAGCAAATGCAATGTATACGATTGTTTTTTTCCAGACTCTCGCCAATTTCATGTTTTTCCCTGATATTTCTGTTCTGATCCCGGTCCTGCGCCGCCACTCTCCCGGTCCGGCCTGGTTCTCTCGATTTCAATGAGCGTCATCTCAAAATCCCGGCGGTTCTTCTGAACAGCATTCTGCAGCATCAGCCCTGTGAAGAAAGACTGGATCGCCGTGAGCATGACAAATCCGCAGACGATCAGTGTAGGAAACCGCGCCACCAGTCCTGTTCTAAGATACTCCAGGAATACCGGAATAAAGAAGAGCCCTGCTGTCAGTGCAAGCAACAGGCTGAGCAGTCCAAAGAATGCCAGCGGTCTGTATACCCGAAACAGTTTCAGAATCATTCCCAGGACTTTTATCCCATCGGAATAAGTATTGAGCTTGGACTGGCTCCCCACCGGCCGGTTCCGGTAATCCACAACCACATGATCGATGCGCATGTTCTTGTCCACCGCATGGATGCTCATCTCTGTCTCTATTTCAAATCCTTCAGATAAGACCGGGAAGGATTTCACAAACTGATAGCTGAAGGCTCTGTACCCCGTCATGATATCCTTCACGGAAGACCGGAACAGAACATTAATCGCTTTTCTGACGAGGGAATTCCCGAAATTATGAAAGGGACGCTTGTTCTCCTGAAAATATGTCGAGGAGAGCCTGTCTCCGACGACCATATCCGCCTGCTCCTCCAGAACCATCCTTGCCATTTCCGGAGCGCTTTCGGCCGGATATGTATCGTCCCCGTCTGTCATGATATAACATTCCGCACTGATCTCACGGAACATTCTCCGGATCACATTGCCCTTTCCCTGCTGTCTTTCATATCGGACAATGGCCCCGGCTCTGCGCGCGATCTCATCTGTTCCGTCCGAAGAATTATTGTCATAAACATAAATGACCGCCTCCGGAAGAACCCTCCTGAAATCAGTGACCACCTTTTCTATTGTCCTGCTTTCATTATAGCAGGGGATGAGTACCGCTATCTTATCCAACTATTTCCCTTAATCCTTAAATCCAGACTTAATACCACAATCAAACCTACACTCAAATCTGCACTGCGGGCTTCCGTTCGCCATCAGGCGAAAGCTGCCTTACGGCAGCCCTGCTGTAAAACCATAAAGAAGCAGTCCCGAATGCCGGGATAAGCCCGGCTCTTGAGACCGCTTTCAGCATCACTATTCTAGTCTCGTCCCACTCCGATGTCACTTCCGTACAGTACTTTCATACAGTACACAGGGTTGGTACTCCCACCCGGTTTTAACGAGTTCATTATAGTAGATTATAGGTATATTGGCAATTTCCGTTCCTTTGAAGACAATCCTTCTGATTACTACTCGTTACGTTCACGCCCTACTGAAAACAATACACCTTTTGTGCATCACTGTTTCTGTGGGACGCTCCCGCTCCGTGAAAAACGCAGCGGATACTCAGCTTTTTGCTTCGCCAGAGCTTGCAAAAAGCAAGTACCGGCGTTTTTCAAGGCCCACCTCAACAGCAATGCACAAAAGGCGCCCCAAGAATCAGGCGGGGCTGTAACTACTACTCGTTAAAGCTCGGGTTTTCTCGCTAAAACCGCTCGAAAACACCTCGAGTTTCGTGCCGGTCTGAAAAGTAACCACTACTCCACTTTTATAAAGGGTTTGTCACCTATTATCGCTGCATAACGCGGGTACTGGGTTGTGTATAAACAATTATCCGGAAGTCCCTCAATTCTCCGTATGGAATATATTTTATCTGCCTGTGACATCTGAAAAAAATTCACAAACGTATCCAGTTCAACCCGCCTTCCGATTTTGGTATTCATTATATTACCGATTCCTTCCAAATCACATATCCGAAATCCTCTTTCGGAAGCCGCTTTTAAGAAAGCAGCACTGTCCGAATAAACGATCACCGGCACATCTGATTCTTCTTCGCATTGTTTTACCTTTTTTAGTACTTCACTAATAATCTGCTCCTGTATCTCTGCAGAAAACGGTTTGTTAAATGACGTATTTTCAAACCACCCTAAAGAATTAACAAATCTGGCATTTACAACAGCATAGTGGTCCGGCAGTTTTGTTTCAGACAAAGCCAGCTTAACCTTTTCGCTGGGTTGAAACATTTCCCAAAACAAATCTTTCCAAATCTTTTGCCACTCCGGTACTTTGTGCTGCTCCATAATATTCCGCCCAATATACTTCCTGCATACATACTGTTTTCCGGCGGTGAATTCAGGGAAATCATAAAATGGCGGTATGTATTCAATCCTCTTGACTCTCCACGGTGCCCTCGAAATATCTGACAACTCTGCGGCCCAGGGAATCTTGTTTGGAACAAGGTAGTCTCTGATGTCAAATCCCGCCCGATGAATGAAGTAAAATCCAATCCCATTTTGTCGTGCCAGATAGCACAGGCCAACCGCGGTTTTCAGTCTGTCAGTAATTCCACAGCGGCAATTGCCTTTATCAATAATTAAATAGATGCCATCTTTACATTCTCCATGAGTAACGGCCTGCATCATTATCCCCTCCTAAACCCTGGAATGGATCTCATTTAAAACCTTGACCAAAGTCAGACTACATCAACAAAACTGCTTTCCACCCTGTTGAAAATCAGAGTTCCTCCGATCAGGGCTGCTATCGTAAACTCTACCTGATCTGCCCGGATCTTCTGTGCGCACAAAGAAGACGAACAAAGTCTTTCAATATTGACATTCCTCTTTTTCATACGCTGTCCTTCTATATTTATTATCCTGGCAATTTATTATCCTGGCATTACGAGGCTGCTGCTTTGTAACCGGCAAATCAATCTGCTGTCCAATACATGATATGTTGTCGTGGGCAAAAGGTAGTAAAAGCAGATCCTGACTTTTGGCATTTACATCATGATATTTCACTCAGCGAGGTCCCCGGCCATGAGCTCATAATTGTCATAGCCAAATACAATGTATTGACCAGAGTCATACAAGGCATCTTCTTCTGAAAGCCTTTTACATAGTATGTATCTTTCAAATTCTTCTGATGTAAACAGCAGGAAAACCTTCCCCTCCGGATGTTCGTGATGCCGTTTTACCTGCAGCCATTCATACAAGGTATCAACATCCGCGAGATCTTCCGGTTCTCCCCAATCGAGCCAGTCATACATATCAATTTTCCCGTCAGATAACTCTGTCACGATATTTGCATTCCAAAACGTAGCATAGCCCGTCGGGTAATCTTCCTTTACAGCCTCGACCACACTCATTAAGTCCGCTGTCATGTCAACCCGCCCTCTATCCTGATAGAAAAGCAGACCGCTGACAAACGTGCAGCACAGTATTCCCGTGAACAGATACTTTTGTGATTTCGCAGCCTTTACTGACAGAGAACCGTCCTGCCCCTCCGAAAAGAGACCGTATTTCATCGCACATGCAAAAAGAGGTATTATTAAAATCATGATTGGCAGGATATAACGCTGAACGTACATCATGTCGGTGAAGGCATACAGAATGACATAACATGCAATCCCGAAGAACAGCGTCAGCGCAACAAACAAGGCCTCATCGGTCTTCGCCTTCCGAATGGTCCGTTTAATATACCAGACCAACAACACAGCAAGCAAAAGCGCAATACCATTTCTGATCGTTGCTCCGGAAAGAACGTATCCTTCACTGTATCCAAGCATGGCAAGAAATCCACGGAAGGCAGCGACTAAGCCATCCCACGAAAACTCTGTCCAAAAAAATCCGAAATAATTTTGAAAAGTATATCTCACTGCTAAAACAGTAGTGTTGATCCTATACCCGACAATCCCCCCGGCAAGGGAAAACAAACTGCATGCAGCATACGAAACAGCTTTTTCGCTCCAGAAATGGTTTGTCACCTCCCGAAACCCGTTTCTTCTCATAAGCAGAAAAATACAGCCGCATGACGCGAGCAGCATTGGAATGTAGCTAACAAAGATTTGTCTTGCTCCGCCAAGCGCAGCCAACATGGAAACAATAAATGCCGCTCCAAGAACGACCGTCTTTTCCCAATGCTTCTTAGCGTTTCCATAATGAAAAGCCAGTCCCAAAGATAAAAAGGAAAAAGAGATGTGTGGGTAATAATACAAGCCCAACATAACAAATTCATAATAGTCATTACAAAAAGGAATTAACAGTATAGACCCTGCTAAAGGATAGTATTCCCTGCATCCCATTTGTACACAGAGATAATAGAACGAGGCCAGGAGAATCAGCATCAGAGTGACACTGCTGAACATTCGTACCAGGTGCCAGCTGCTAAAGATCCGAAAGAAAAAGCTAAGCACAAGCTGAGTGCTGACTACTCTTAGTTCTGTTGAGTAGTACCAGTTCTCAGACAAAATTCCACCTTCTTCTGAAAGAAGGTGCGAAAGGACCATTTCGCTGGACATGTCCGCATCAAGATGCTGTGTCGCATGCGCGTTCAGATAAACAACATAGATCACAAACATCAGCGCAAGCCATATCCAGGGCAGTACCGCCGGGATGCTCTTCTGTAACTCAGTTTTCTTTGCTATCACCTTCATCTCCCATCAATTTGTGTTTACTTTATACAACCCGAATAAATCATTTTCGTAATGTACCCACGGACGGCTTCATCGGCCGGGGTTTTACGCGCCGTTTCAATAAATCTGTTTTGTGTGCCGCAGCAGCTTCACTTTTTTCAGCATCGAATTCACCATAGCTAACGAGATACTCCAGGTAGTAATCAGCATCTTTGATTCTATGACCATTTCGCCTGGTGCAAATGGCTATCCGTTCCTCCAAGGTCCAGATTCTTTCCTGGCTCTGTGTGTAAAACGCCGCAGTACCGTCACAGAGACCGGGGATATCCTGTACGTGGTCTTTTTTCTTCCGTCCACGTTTTTCAGAAGGGATGATCTCCCCTGTTTCAGAATCTATTTTCCCTATGCCCTGGCGCCGTGAACGGGACTCGCCTTTTTCAGCATCCCGGCAACTCTTTGACTCATAGACATAGGTTGTGTCCTGCCCCGTTCCTTCAGTTGCTGTAAATCAATGACGAAATGATGTCAGGGGCTTTTCCCCCCGACATCATACTATACAGTCGTATCTAATTGCTTTTTTTAGCATTTCCAAGGCCATTGAGATTAAAAGACATACACCTAGAAGAATAGCAATACTAACAGCAAAATGCTTCTGATCATATATTTTGTATGGGAAATACAACAATACGTAAGAGTGAACCAAGTATATATTCATTGAATGCTTGCCGAGAAACATTAATGATCCCCTGATAATGTACAGCGGATATATATATTCAACAAAAAACAGAATTAAGAGCATTGGAAAAAGGCCATAATGGAAATCCCAAAAGCGATCCCGTGGTGTGCCAAGATACATATAATAAAAGAATATCAAAACCCATATTTCCGCTATTGCTTTATATGCTTTCAACCATAGCTTTCCGGTTCCCAAATCACACCACTTTTCAATCAGTCCATACCTTGCACAGATACTCCCTAAGATGAACGGTGTAATAAACGCATAGATGTCCCGCGGCATTTTGAAGTTGCTGCCTACTGTAAAAAAACTGCAAAAAATTTTCTCTATTTTACTGATGATACCTATAAGAGTGTGCTGTTTACCAC
>CACYTU010000066.1 GCA_902777355.1 uncultured Lachnospiraceae bacterium
CGCTGCCAGCGAGGATTGAGCGAGAGCGTGTCCAAGGTGTTTGTGCATATTGACGAGACGGATTATCTTTAACCACCTTTTGACCCCGACATCATATAAATGAGAGAGAGAAGAAATGGTTTCACTGCTTTTGTCGTTTGCTGCACTGATTCTCGCCTATCACACTTTCGGGAAGGTGGCAGAAGGGGTCTTTGGCCCGGATGACCGGATGACTCCCGCCCATCGCCTGACAGATGGTGTGGATTATGTTCCCATGCAGTCCTCGCGCGCCTTTCTGGTGCAGCTGTTGAATATTGCCGGAACCGGACCTATTTTCGGAGCCCTGATGGGGGCCTGTTTCGGACCGGTCGTGTTTCTCTGGATTGTATTGGGGGCTGTGCTGGCCGGCGGCATTCATGACTATATGGTCGGTATGATATCGGAAAGAAATGATGGAAAATCCATAGCAGAACTTTCCGGAATCTACATGGGAAATACTTTGAAATGGGTCATGAGAGCTTTTTCCGTACTGCTGCTGGTCCTGACAGGGACGGTATTTGTGAACAGCCCAGCCGCATTGATCGCCCGGCTGACCCCTGCGGCCCTGAATGAGAAGTTCTGGATCGTCGTAATCCTGATCTACTATGTTCTGGCTACCCTGCTGCCCATCGACAAAGTGATCGGAAGGCTGTATCCGCTGTTCGGAGCCGTACTGCTGACCATGGCCTTCGGGATTGGCGGAGCGATTTTTTTCGGAGGATACACTCTGCCTGAGATCAGTCTGACCAACCTTCACCCGGAGGGGCTGCCGATCTGGCCTTATATGTTCGTAACTGTCGCATGCGGAGCCATCTCCGGCTTTCACGCCACACAGTCCCCGATGATTGCCAAATGCATCAATTCGGAAAAGGAAGGAAGAAGGATTTTCTATGGCGCTATGCTGAAAGAGTCCATGATCGCCCTGGTCTGGGCCGCCGGCGGCGTTGCTTTTTACGGCACGACCGGAAGTCTGCATTCGGCGCTTTCAAATCTGGGACAGTCCGGGACAGTGTATGATATCGCCACAGGGATGCTCGGTGCCGCAGGAGGCATACTGGCGATTGTGGGTGTAGTCGCCTGCCCGATTACTTCGGGAGACACGGCTTTCCGCAGTGCCAGGCTTATACTGGCGGAGATCACAGGCCTGAATCAGAAGCCGATCAAAAACCGGCTGATCATCACGATTCCCCTCCTTGGAGCTGCGTCTGTTCTGACTCAGCTGGACTTTAATGTTCTGTGGCGGTATTTCTCCTGGAGCAATCAGACCCTGGCCATGATCACACTGTGGGTCGTCACGGCATACCTTCTGAAGTCGAATGATTATCGGTGGGACAGTCTGATCAGTGCAGTCCCTGCCACTTTCATGTCCGCGGTGAGCATGACCTACATCCTGGTCGCGGACGAAGGAATGGGACTCGCAAAAGAAATCGCTTATCCTATTGGAATTGTGTTTGCGGCCGTTCTCTTTGTCTCTTACCTGATGTGGAACCGTAAAATCAGCGCGAAGCGATCACTTTAATAGAGGGAAGTGCATCTTAATGAAAAAAGAATCCTTCGCATTTCTTATATAAGGAAAGGGCTTTAAAAGAGATTAAACTTTAAAAGAGATTAAATATGAAGGCTCCTCACTGCGGCAAATATGTATGCAGTGGGGAGCCTTTCCTGTGTTTTGTTTAGCGTGAAAAGTCCTTTACAAGGGAAGTTAATCTTGCATGTTATAGGCACAATTATGCAGAAACTCGACTTCACCACTGTCGATGTGGTATACCGCACCGATAACCGCAGGGTCTTTCCCGTGCCGCAGATGATCGATGTCCAGTGCGTCGCTGATTTGTTTTATACTATGCTCAACATTAAGACAGGTGGCGCGATAAGGATCTGTTTCTTCTCCAATCGCATTTCTGATTCCATCAGTGATATACTTTATAAATCCCGAAGGATCGTGATGTATTGCCGCTTCTACGGCGCCGCAGCCGGTGTGCCCCATCATAACCACCAGGTTCGTTCCCAGGTGCTCTACAGCGTACTCGATGCTCCCCAGCTGATGATCATCGATAACATTTCCGGCCACCCGGATTACAAACAACTCTCCGATTCCTGCCGAAAAAACACACTCCGGAATAACTCGTGAATCCGAACAGGTAATGATGATCGCGTATGGCTGCTGCCCCTGCGCACTTGTACGAAGCCTGACAGCAGGTGATACATCGCCGCTTCCGGTACATTGTGTAAGATACTTCTTGTTGCCCGACTTAAGCTTCTCTATCGCTTCTTTTGCCGTGAGCATTTCGTTTTCCTCCCCATGTTGTCAGTTCGTACTGCTGCAGCTTCACTGCCGGCAGGTGTCTTTTATTATGACACGGCCCGTGTAATGACTATTTCCGCCTTACGGCGGACACGGGCCGGCCGGGGGCAGAGGGCGGCGCGACCGCCTCTACCCTGTTAAAGTTACTCCTGCCTGATCTGATCCTCCGGAATCAGGCTATAATCAAACATTACTTCCGAATGGTTGTCTAAGACCAGTTCCTTCTTTAGGACATCTCCGGTTTTCCTGTCGATAGTCCTGCGATATATCCTGGATACCCGGTAGTATTTTTCCCCTTCTTTCCGAAAATGATGGTCTTCTTCCACAAGATCATAACGCCAGGGGTATTCACGTTCACTTCTCAACTCGCCATAGAGTTTCCGGTCCTGACACCACAACAGCAGCTGTACATCCTGATCCGTGTCATTCCGGAACCTGTAATCCACATTGTTGTAGCTTACAGAAGTGCCTGTGCTGAAAGGAATACGCTTCCCGTGATCAGGCGCAAGCGCATCGGAGTGATTATGGAATTCCGTCACGGTCATCGGGCTGTGCAGTATCAGAAGATGGATGGTATTCGCAAGATTGCACAGACCGCCTCCGATCCCGGGTTTGAGCCGGTTGTTTTCGATGACGCGCCCGTCCTTATATCCGCGTCTTTTCGTGGTCTTTCCCACCGCTTTCCAGAAGGAAAAAGTCTCTCCGGGGTGGATCACCATACCGTTCATGCTGGCGCTGGCTATGGCGATATTCTCCGCCTTATTCTCCTGAAGGCGGATATCGATGCCCTTCCCTGTCTTGATCAGGCCGGAGCTATAGTTTGACAATAAATTCGGCAATTTATCGCTTCGGTATTCGTGACAGAATTTTTCTTTCCCGGTCAGGTTCTTTATGTGACGTTTAAGTATTTCCTTTTTTTCGGAGATGGCATATGTTGTCGGGCTGATGTCGCAAAACAAAACGTCTTTTTTCCACAGCATTTAAATGGCTCCTTCCTCTTTCCCTGGCAAAATGATGTCTCCCAGCCTGTGCCTGCACGATTTAGAACGCCAATAGAATCCCAGCACCTTTTGCTCGGTTTTTCTGCGGATCCCGATATCTGTTTCACCCGGCTTGCGGAAATAGTGGACCAGAATACTGGGAATCCCGCTCAGATTGGCCCCCAGGATGTCGGTAAAGACCTGGTCTCCTATACAGATGACCTTCTCTTTTTTCACTCCAAGCATCTTCACCGCTTTCCGATAGCTTTTGGGGGAGGGCTTGTTGGCATCGCAGATATAAAAGGCGTCAATATTTTTTAAAAACCGAAGAACTCTCTCCTCATCATTATTGGATAAAACAAGGATCCTGAACCCGATCTCTTTTAATTCCCGGAAAAAAGCATCTACTCCCGGTGTCGAATCTGCTCCATGGGGAACCAGAGTATTGTCTATATCGAAGATCAGACCCCGAAATCCATTTTCAAACAGTTTCCTGAAATCAATGCAATAAATGTCTTCCGCATATTCGTAAGGAAAAAATACCCTAAGCATTTTTCTTCTCCAGATAAGTACACACTTTATCGATCTGTTCCTGAATACTTCCCTGGAATTTCTGCTCAAAAAAGGCGCCGCCGATCGTAAAGGACCAGGGATTGATTTCCGATATCTCATCCAGGCGCCTGTAACTGTTGATGCTTCCCGCAATGCATACCGGCGCGGGGACTGCGGCGACAAACTGCCGGTTTAGTTCATAAGCGTTCTGAGTATACCTGTATCCCAGAAGATCAAATCCGAAAACGCCTTTTTCAAGATAACGATGCGCTTCTTCGATCATCCCGGAAATACTGCCTTCCAGGATCGATGGCCGCCGGGATACCTTTCCCACAAAAGGCATATAGCGGATCCCGTTTTGCAGACAAAGATCATTTACGGAATCGAAGAAAGACGTGCCGAGCAGATAATCACAGCCGCATGTCACCGCCATCTTTGCCCCTCTGAGGCATTCTTCTTCTGTATAGGCAACTACCTCAAGAGACGTTATTTTTCCGCATTCTTTCATGTAATCAAATAATTTCTGCATCATGGGCAAAGGCATCGGCTCTTCTTTAAATCCCCAATACTTCGCCCTGGTATTTTTACATTGGTCAAAAATCTCATACGCATTTTCAACCGTGCGGTCATGATGTGTGAGCATGACGACCAATTCAGGACTATTTCCCATCTTTCCGTCCACCTGCATCCGTTTCTTCTGTATAAATGTTTGTATTGCCGTTCACCGATGATCCGGGCACTGTTTATCTCGTCTTATGCCTGCAGACCCGAATTCTATTCCGGGATCCATTCCGAAATCTGTTCCGAAATCTGTTCCGAAATCTATATCGAAATCCTTCAGGTAAAAAACGGCTTTACGCAGCAAATTGCTCCCGCCAGGCTCCCCCTGTAAACAGTAAAACCCATTCTCTTCAGCGCTCATGATATTTTAGTAGAATAAACCGGAGTTATCAAGTCCTTACTTAAGTTCATTCAAACGATTCATTTAAGCGATTCATTCAAACGATTCATTCAAATGATACATTCAAGCGATTCATTCAAACGATTCATTCAAACGATTCATTCAAACGTTCTGCATTAGCTTCGACATATTGAAAGGAACCCTTTTCTGCAGTTGAAGTAATACCGGCATTTTATTGCGGCTGAAGTTTTATACCCACAGTTCATGGGGCTGAAGTTTTATACCCACAGTTCATGGGGCTGAAATTATACCAGCAGCCAAATGCGGCTGAAAATATACCGGAAGCCAAATGCGGCTGAAATCACACGTGAATTATACCAGCGGTTTAATGACAAACAGAAGCGGAGATGTTAGATTAAACGAGAGAAAAAAAGGGCCGCAGGCCCGGAAAGGAAAGGCAAGGCAATGTTGCAGACACAGATAAGCAGAATGAAAAATAAATATCGCCTGTTTGATCTCCTTAGGACAACTATGCCTGCTGCCAATGATGCGGAACAGCATATTAGATTGCAGTAAATAATGCTTAGACTGCCGCTTGTCCCGGGAGACAGGCGGCTTTTGTTTTTTGGTCTGTAATGCAGACAAAATATTTGCGGTCTATCATGCAAAAGAAATGTTTTGATCAGTATCGCAAGCAGAATGTTTTGATCTGTGACGCAGACAAAATGCTTTCGGTCTGTGATGCAAATGAAAAGCGGCAGATCTCCATTGCCTTCGTTTTTCCTTAATCAGAAAGGGGGCGATATATATGGAAAAAAGAAAGATTTCTGAAATCCTTGATTCTATCAGGGAGCTTACAGTTGAGGAGCTGATCGAGCTTACCAAAGCATGCGAAAAAAAGTTTGGTGTCTCTGCAGCTGTTGTACCTGAAAAGCCTGTTCCTCCGGTGATTCCGAAGACAGAATTCGATGTTGAATTGACGGATTTCGGCAAGCAGAAGGTCAAAGTCATCAAGGCTGTTCGTGAGATTACCGGACTGGGGCTGAGAGAGGCCAAGGCCTTTGTCGACGGTGCTCCAAAGCTGGTCAAAGAAGGCGTTTCCAGCGAAGAGGCTGAGGCTCTTAAAGCAAAGTTTGAAGAGCTGGGCGCTGTGATCACGCTGAAATGATCAGATCAAAAGATTTGTATTGCCGGTCATGCACTTGACCGGGGCACAAACAACAAAAGAGGGCGCTGCACTACCGGATTGATATTTATTCCGGGGTGCAGCGCCTTTTTAATTCTGTTTCTGCAGGAAAAGGATCCCTCCCGCCGGAACCGTGATTTCACCGTTATCAAACACCGGATTTCGGCCGCCGGTGTACAGTGCGGCACACAGATTCCTGTATTCCGCCACCCAATCCGGCAGCCGGCGCCTTACTGCCGTATCGCCGGTATTGATCAGGATCAGGACATCGCCGGCTCCCTGGTTTGCCGGATAAGTCCTTAGAAAACCGCAAAAACAGTCTTCCTCCAGTTCCGGAATCCGCACAGTCCTGCCCCTGGCAATCGCGGGCAGGCTCTCCCGTATTCTCACGGCTTCGCGAATATAGTTGAAAATCGAGTCCGGATCGCCTGCCTGCTTTTCCAATGACCCGTACTCCATCCGGATCTCATCCATGCCGGCCGGGCCGGAACACATCCCTGCCGCATGGGGAGCATCGGTCCAGTACATTGGAGCCCGCCGGTTCTCGTCCCTGCCGGCGCCTTTCATCCCCAGTTCTTCTCCGTAGTAGATAAAGGCATTTCCCGTCATAAGGAGATTCAGAGCCTCAGCAATCTTTACTTTTGCAGAGGCGTTCGCCGTATAGTATTCGGCGCCCCTGTCCATATCGTGATTTGAGTAAAAGGGCGCATTGACATAAGAAGGATTCAGGGAAGCGTACAAGTCCTCTTCCTCTGCCATAGCCTCGACGTAATAGCGAAGATCTCCCTTTCTGTTGGCTGTACGCGAGATAATCCCCTCGCGTCCTGCAAACGCGAAATCAAACAGGGAGTCGATCCCGCTCCTGTAATATTGTGCGTACGTGCTCTGGTCGGCCCATGCCTCTCCGACGATGTAGGCGGAAGGATTCTTTTCTTTAGCGGTCTCTGTAATCCACCGCGTAAATTCAATCCCTGCTTCAGGGTTGTCTGTATAGTAAGACGTGACCGCGTCCAGCCGGAACCCGTCGATCCCCCGTTCAAGCCAGAAATCGATCACGTTCTTCAGCTCCTGCCGCACCTCCCCGGTAGTCAGGTTCAGATCCGGCATCTCAGACCAGAATCTCGCCTCGTAATACCACTCGGAATCCGGCAGAGGGACGTAACCGTCGTATTGTTCTCTGGCGAACTGATAGTACCACACATACGGGCACTCCTCCTTTACCGCTTCCCTGCCCGGCGGAAGAGACCTCAGATACCCGGCCGCCTCCCGGAACCAAGGGTGGGAAGTCGAAGTATGGTTTACCGGAAGATCCAGAATGACAGTCATTCCCCTCTCGTGGCATGCGGCAACAAGCGCGTCCATATCCTCCAGGGTACCGTATGATGAATCTATCCCGGTAAAATCTGTCACATCATATTTGTGATAAGTATCCGAGGGAAAGACCGGCATGAGCCAAAGACCTGTCATCCCCAGATCATCACCCCCCGCAGGGTCGCCGTCATTTATATAATCCAGCTTTGAGAGAAGTCCCGGCAGATCGCCGGTCCCGTCTCCGTCACTGTCACAGAAAGAATAGACGAAGACCTCGTAGGTCGTCCGGCAGAACCCGTCCCTGGTCAGCACGCTGCCCGGCTCCTGTTCCTCTTCCTCTTCAGTATGAAGCTCAGGTACTGCACTATATTCGTTTTCCGCCGGAGCCTGATCACCGGGCGCCCCGTCATTTTCGCCTTCTGCTTCATTATGAAGCTCAGATCCGGCGTCATATTCGCTTTCCTCTGCAGCCTGCTCCTCATACGCAGCTTCCTGCCCGCTCCCGGGTAGATAACCTGTCATACGCAGGTATGCGGCCAGCAAGGCGATTATGGCTGCCGAAATCCATCTCAATATATTTCTGCTTTGCATTATTTACAACTTCCCTTCCTGCTGCAGTACGTAATTGTTGGAATACTGTCAGACGTAAGCACAAATTGCAGTCTCCTCTTCACAAAGGGATAAATAACGTTCCCGGATCTCCCTTGGAATATAAGAGGCTCCGCAGAGCGAGAAAAACTCCGCCAGATCGCGCCACAGCGAAGGCAAGTGATATGAAGCTTCCTTCGATGAGTTCTATTGCTTTTTTGCTGTATTTATACAATCACGGTTCCGCCATATGGACGGATCTGCAAAATCCTGCAGCTTCCTTCCCCGAGTACAGAGTCCATGTCCCTGCGGAATGCCTCCGCGTCCTCTGCCGGAACGAATGCCTGGATTGTTCCTGCGAAGCCTCCGCCATGCACGCGGCACATCCCTTTTCCGGCGAGCAGATGCTCTGCTGCCATCAGCGCGACTGCGACCGCCTGCTGCTCCGGGAACCTGCTGCTGTAGACATTCTGCAGATACATGAACGAAGATTGTCCCGACTCCCGGGCTGTTTTTAAATACGTCAGGAAATCCCCGGCAAACAGAGCCTGCGTCTCGCGTCTGACCCTGTCATTTTCTTTGTAAAAATGGGATGCCCGCAAAACCGCGCGGTCTCCGCATGCCTTTCGCAGAGATGCAACCGCTTCCCGGAACTGGTGCTCCGGCACTTCCCGCAGCACCTCTTTGCCGAAATATCTGGCGACTGACTTCATCTCTGCCGGAACCGCGGCGTAGTCCTCTGTCAGATCCGCGTGATCGGCACCTGAATCGATGATGCAGAGCTGATAGCCGCTGTTCTCAAAGGAAAACGGTATTTTGGTGATCACCGGCTCCTCTTTATGCTCGAAGTCAATGGCAATCGCGCCGCCGACAGAGCACGCCATCTGGTCCATCAGGCCGCAGGGCTTTCCGAAATATACATTTTCCGCATACTGGCCGATTTTTGCGATCTCTACAGGATTCAGCGCATCCGCGCAGAACATGTGATTGAAGATCACGCCGATCAGTGTCTCAAAGGCTGCCGACGAGGACAATCCGGAGCCGCCGGGGACGTCAGAGATGACGCAGGCATTGAAGCCCTGCGGCTGATAGCCGCGCTGCCGGATCGCCGCGGCGATCCCCCGAATCAGAGAAGCAGTCTGATTGACCTCTTCCGGATGTACGGTTTCATCCGCGATATCGATACGCAGAACATCGTACCCCTCTGACTTCAGCACGACGGTGCTGGTTCCGTTGGGCGCTGCAGCAGCCATCAGGTCCAGGCTGACACTTGCCGCCAGAACACAGCCGCGCTGGTGGTCTGTGTGGTTGCCGCCCAGTTCCGTGCGGCCGGGTGCGCTGTACAGAGCAAGCCTGCCGGAGACACTTGCTGATCCGGCCGCGTCTTTTTCTTTTCCGCTATCCTGCGTTTCAGGCGATTCGGGTTCAACTGTCTGGCGGCTGCCGGATCCTGTTCCAAACCAGGACTCATACATATCCAGGACTTTTTCCACCCTGGCACGTTCCGCTGCCGGATCCTCCGTCAGATAGATTTCTTTCAGGCGCGCATCCAGAAGGCCGCTTTCCAACTGCTCTCTCAGATTTTTTACTGTCATATTGTTCTCCTGATTATCCAAATGCAGCAGATCATTTCGATTCTGCGGTTTTCTTATTTTTACTATGATATGAGGATATGAGTTCCGGGGCTGTTTTGCCGCGCCCGGGCTCAGGCTGCAGGCTGAACGCTGAACGCTCTTTTGCTGCTGCATGCTGTCAAATCTGCAGATTCATACCTTCAGATTCATATCTTCAGATTCGTATCTTCAGATTCAGATCTGCAGATCCAGCAGATATGCCCCGCAGGCATTGATGATCGTAGTGTCCAGATATTGTCGTGTAACGGGTATTTTAAATCCGTAATTGCGGTGTACATGTCCATGCAGCATGTAGCGCGGTCTGTATTTTTCCATGAATTTCAGAAAACAGCGGAATCCCCTGTGCGGAAGCGTATCGAGATCTCCCTGTCCAAAGGCAGGCGCATGTGTCACCAGTACATCGATCCCCTTATTCTTCCGGATCTTCCACCAGAGTTTTCTGATCCTCCGGGCCATCTGCCTCTCGGTGTACATGTAGATTCCGTCAGGCTGGTAGCGGTATGAACCGCCTAAGCCTGCAAAACGGATGCCCCGGTACCGGAATACCCTTCCTTCGATACAGATGCACCCTTCCGGCGGGTGATCCGCAAACGCGTCATCGTGGTTCCCGCAGACATACAGCAGAGGACAGTTTCCCAGCGTGACCAGAAACTCCAGATAAGACCGGCTGAGATCTCCGCAGGAAATGATCAGGTCAATGCCGTCCAGTCTGCCCGGCTGATAACATTCGTAATAGTATCTGGATTCTTCATCCGCTACGACCAGCACTTTCATCTGCCTGTATCCTTTCCGGATAGCTCAACGCCCTGATGATTCACCAGAATTTTTGCTTTTTCTTCCAGTTCTTCATACGCGGGAATAGAACCTCTCACATTATCCTCGAGATAGTTCATCCGGATGATTTCCTCCATACGGAGCATTTCTTCCGCCTGGTTCGTTTTTTCTGTCCGGAGCATTTCTTCCGCGCGGAGCATTTCTTCCATTCGAATGATTTCTGCCGGACGGGTGACCTGCCTGTTCTTCTCCGGAACCTTACGGCTTGTGCCCGGCAGCGGTGTGTGATAAAAGGGCCGGCAGCTTCCGTCCCGGATTGCCCGGCACAGTACTTCTCCCAGATAGCGCACGCTTTCAGGCAGCTGTTCCGAATAAATCATGTCCACAACGCCGGATGACATTCCCCAGAAATAATTCAGAGAACGGGTTTTTCCGCTGTCCTCCGCACGGAAGGTCCCGTTCAGAATCGCCCGCAGAATACGCTCATAATAGATGCTCCAGTTCCACAGGGGCAGCACCAGCGGTGTCCGGTCCTCCATCCACATCAGCCCATTCAGGTAATGACTGCTGCCTTCATGCTTCACAAATTCACGGAAGGATACCAGCTCCGCGCCCTTTTCCGCGAGACGCGCTTCTGCCGCATCCATCCCGCCGACCGATGACCACTCCAGACAGACCTCTGCTTCCGGATCTGTCATCCGGGCTCCCCGCGCAAAAGCATTGATATCCGCGATCGCACCATAGATCGGATATTTGGAGAGATAACCCAGCTTGTGATTCCGGCACAGCGCGCCGGCAATTGCTCCGGTCACAAATTTTGCCTCATACATCCGCGGGTAATATGCGCGGATATTCCGATGCGGTTCATTCAGAGAACAACTCAGGATATCGATTTCCGGGTGCTCGATGGCGGTCCTTATTATTTCCGGAAACATGTGCGGGAATGTTATGAAGATTACGTTCACGCCGTCCTCGATCAGCGCATCGAGGACGCTCCCTATCTTTTCGTCTGCCTCCAGCACACAGGCCTCGGTGCTGATTTTTCCTGAAAAAACATTCTGGACATGCTTTCGGCCGAGTTCATGATAATAACTCCAGTTTGCGGAGACCGGTTCTTCATTGAAAAGAAATGCCGCTTTTTTTCCGGTCACACCGATCACCCGATGCAGAAGCCCCTTTCCGGAAGTGTCCGGTTCTGTCCGGATCTCAATCATGCTGTTCTCCTGCTGCAGCGCGATCTCACCCCACGCTTTTACAAGATCTTTTTTGAGCTGGCTTTCACTCTTCCACCACAGCGAGTCGTACCCGTAAATCTGTATAAAGGCCAGAAACGCATCTCCCGTGGTCGATTGGAGTTTATCTCCGCCGCAGGCAAGGTATATTTTCCGAAACGAATAATAAGCGGAGCTGAAGCGCCGGATTTCATCCTCCGTCCAGTGCTCACCGGCTTCTTTGCCGACAGCATTCTGGAGCCGTCCGCAGGAGCCGCTGTGTGAGAATTCAATAAAATTGATACCGGTCTGCCGGTAGAATTCAATCAGCTCAAAGTAACGTGCGGCGGCTTCGTCCTGATTCCGCTCCGGCATGATCCGCCGGACATAGGCCGGGACCGAGACCGCGTCAAAATATTTGAGAACACTGACTCGCTTGTTCCCTTCCAGGACATAAAAGCGGTTCATATATTCATACACACGGATCGGCTCCCGGATGCCTTCTTCCAGATGACTTTCACACAGCCGCTGCCATTTGTCCGCAAACTCGGAGTGGTCCTCTGCTGTCGGCATAAAATTGCCGGCAAAGGAAACAGCCCTTGCGGAAGACACAGTCCCGACAACCCACTCGAGCGGAACCTGTACAAGCCCCAGATCCTTACCGATCATCTGCCGGTTGCCGGGAAGAATTTCATCCAGCACCGGAAGCTTTGGATAAAGGCCCCGCACGACCCGCTGCCGGATGTATTTCTGCCCCTTCTTCCTTGCATTTCTGTAGTCGTTTTCCATATTTCTCCGCTTCCTGAAAGAAACTGCCGCACCGTGAGCCGCACGGTCCTTCTTCGTTACTTTACTTGTCCGCTGCCCATTTCGTGGAGTGAAACAGCGTCAGGGTATTTTAATAAAGTAATGATAGCAAAGCCGTTTTTTCAGTCACAGGGAATAATGTCGCCTGCTTATGGGCGGATGTGTTATCTTTTGCTGCTCTTCCGGAGTATGCCCCGCTGCCCCCACAAATCATTGTATCCTATATTGATTTTCATTAATACAGGTTTCCTCAATATCGTTTTCCAGCCGTTTGTCAGCAGGAGAGGCCTGAAGAAATCTTCTATTGGAAGATAAGTTAGTGATGTCAAATTTAGATTGACACGACTAACCTGCTGTGCTACGATAACATACACTAACTGAATTTTACTTGACTAACTTTTGCGCAGTGAAAGGAGTTTACTAATGATACCCTTGAGTCTGGCAGACACTGGAAAAGAACAGACGATTAAGAAGATTGGAGGAAATGCAGAGGTACGGCAGCATCTGGAAAATCTTGGATTTGTGACGGGAGGTTCTGTTGCGATTATTTCTGTCATGAATGGGAATGTGATCGTTAAGGTAAAGGAATCAAGAATCGCAATCAGCGAAGAACTTGCCAGAAAGATTATGGTTTGAGAAATCAGGCAAATATTTTTAGGAGGCGTCCATATGAAAACACTCAGAGATGTAAAGATCGGGGAGACCGCAAAGGTCAAAAAGCTGCACGGCGAAGGCGCGGTCAAACGACGGATCATGGATATGGGAATTACCAAAGGGGTTGAGGTGTATGTCCGCAAAGTAGCTCCGCTGGGAGATCCCGTCGAATTGACTGTCCGCAATTATGAGTTATCTCTTCGCAAGGAAGACGCGGCAATGGTAGAAGTGGAATAGAAGAAATGAAATAACAGAAGTGAAATAATAAATGAAAAATTCGAAGTGGAGTAAAAAAGAAAGGAAGCAGCAGAGATGGCAGTAAGAATTGCTCTTGCCGGAAATCCGAACAGCGGTAAGACAACATTGTTCAATGCACTGACAGGATCCAATCAGTTTGTCGGAAACTGGCCCGGCGTCACAGTGGAAAAGAAGGAAGGAAAGCTGAAGAAACACGACGGAGTGGTCATCACGGACCTTCCCGGTATTTATTCGCTGTCCCCTTATACACTGGAGGAAGTCGTCGCCCGCAATTATCTGATCGAGGAGAGGCCGGACGCAATCCTCAATATCATCGACGGCACTAATCTGGAGAGGAATCTTTACCTGACAACACAGTTGGTAGAGCTCGGCATTCCGGTGGTCCTGGCAGTGAATATGTGTGATCTTGTCGAGAAGAACGGCGATGAGATCAATACGGAGAGCCTCTCGAAACAGCTGGGATGCCGCGTGGTGCGGATCTCCGCACTGAAGGGAAGCGGCGTAATGGAGGCAGCGGAGTGCGCAATTGAAGCTGCTCAGAAGGACAAAACCATTCCGCAGCACACATTCTCCGGACCCGTCGAGCACGCGATTGCGCATATCGAGGAAGCCATTGTACACGACCTTCCGGAAGAACAGCAGCGCTGGTATGCGATCAAGGTTTTTGAGAGAGACGAGAAAGTTCTGGAGCACCTCAATGTTTCGCAGGAAACGCTGGAGCATGTCGAAAAGGATATTGTGGCGGCCGAGACGGAGCTTGACGACGATGCCGAGAGTATCATCACCAACGAGCGCTACAATTATATCGCGGAGCTCATTAAATCCTGTTATAAAAAGAACAGAGTCGGCGAACTGACGACCTCCGACAAAATCGACCGGATCGTCACCAACCGCTGGCTGGGCCTTCCGATTTTCGGGGCGATTATGTTTTTTGTCTACTGGATCGCTATGGTGGGAGTCGGCAAAGCTGCCACAGACTGGGCAAACGACGGACTCTTCGGAGACGGCTGGCATCTTTTCGGCAACGGGACAGCCGCCTATGAAGCGGATGCAGAGGAATACAGCGATGCCTTCAATGTTGTCGACGCTTTTGTAGGCGTTGGCAACTATGCTGACCAAGAGGGCAATGTCGATATGGATGGCGTCAGAGCCGCAGTCAGCAGTGTCCCGGCAGGCACGACAGCAAAGTACACTCTGGAGGATGAGGAGACACTTGCTACGGAAGATGTCACCTATACGACAGAGGATCTCGCAGGCGCGATTGATGCCTTCGCAAAATACCAGGGCGTCAAGCCGGATCCCGCCGACTACGGCACATGGGTTCCCGGCATTCCTGTGATCATCGAGGGTGCCCTTGACAGTGCCGGTGTATCCGGAGTTCTCAAGGGGCTGATCCTGGACGGCATTGTCGCCGGCGTCGGCGCTGTGCTTGGATTCGTCCCCCAGATGCTGGTCCTCTTCTTCATGCTGGCCTTCCTGGAGGCGTGCGGCTATATGGCCAGGATCGCCTTCGTTCTGGACCGTATTTTCAGGAAATTCGGTCTTTCCGGTAAATCCTTCATCCCCATGCTGGTCGGCACGGGCTGCGGCATTCCCGGAGTTATGGCTTCCAGAACGATCGAGAACGAGCGTGACCGCCGCATGACGATCATGACTACGACCTTTGTTCCCTTTATCGGTATGATCGCGGGCGCGATTTTCAACGGCTCCGCATGGGTCGCAACCTCCGCATATTTCATCGGTATGGCCGCCATCATCATCTCCGGCGTCATGCTCAAAAAGACAGCTATGTTTGCGGGCGATCCCGCTCCTTTCGTCATGGAGCTTCCCGCCTACCATATGCCCACACTAATCAATGTGCTCCGCTCCATGTGGGAGCGCGGCTGGTCCTTCATCAAGAAAGCGGGAACCATCATCCTGCTCTCCACGATCGTGATCTGGTTTTTGAGCTACTTTGGCTTCGTCGACGGCGCATTCCGGATGCTGGAGAAAGACCAGCTCAACATGTCTATCCTGGCGGGAATCGGCAATACTGTATCCTGGATCTTTATTCCCCTGGGCTGGGGCAACTGGCAGGCGACCGTTGCCTCTGTGACAGGTCTTGTGGCAAAGGAAAACATTGTCGGCACCATGGGCATTCTGTACCGCGGAGGAGAAGGAACGGTTTATCAGACACTGGCCGCAGCCTTCACACCTGTGACCGCATATTCCTTCCTGGTATTCAACCTGCTCTGCGCCCCCTGCTTTGCGGCGATCGGCGCGATCAGGCGTGAGATGAACAATATGAAGTGGACATGGTTCGCAATCGGATATCAGTGCGCATTTGCCTATGTAATCGCCCTGATGATCAACCAGTTCGGCGGACTGTTGGCCGGAAATGTCAGTGTTCCCGGTCTTATTGTGGCATTTGCCTGCCTGGCGGGAATCATCTACATGCTTTTCTTCAAAAAATATAAAGAGGCAGTCAAGCTTACCACCCTTGTCAAGGTCAACTGACCCTGGTCCCGTGATCTTTCGGGTCTGTGGGACGGCGGCAGCTGACTGACCGGAGGAGTTGATGGTTTATGATGACATGGCTGAGTATGAATCTGGGAAATATCGTGGTTCTGCTGATCCTTTCCGCAGTCGTTTTTGCCGCTGCCAGAACGATTGTATCAGACAGAAAGCAGGGTAAATCCAGCTGCGGAAGCCGCTGCGGCAGCTGTCCTATGAGCGGATCATGCCATAACAAAAAAGGGCAGAGGCCGATACAACAGTAGAAAGAGGAATCGGGGTGTATAAGATCATTCTCAAAATAGACGGAATGTCCTGTGGAATGTGTGAGGCACATATTAATGACACGATCAGAAACCGCTTTTCCGTCAAAAAAATTAAATCCTCCTATAAAAAAGGAACAACTGAGATTCTGTCAGAGGAAAAACTCTCAGAGGAGGAACTCCGCAGAGAAATTGACCCGACCGGGTATAAACTGGTGGGTTATAGTGCGGAGGCGGCAGAAAAGAGACATCTTTTCTGGTAATATAAAATAAAACAGCTCCCCGATGATATATGCTCTCTTTCCTGGATAAGCAGGAAGGAGACCGACCCATCATCGGGGAGCTGTTCTATTTAGTTAACAGTCCTTCAAAGTGCATCCTGTCAACGGCATATTAGCATGGATCCGGTCAACAGTCTTTCAGAAGCTCTTCAAGAGACTCTATCTCCCGGCAGCTTTCCGGCAGGGAGAAGCCGCGCGGAGGGGACTGCCAGCTGTGGATATAGCGGCTTTTCATTCCGACAGAGTCCGCTCCGCGGATATCCGCAAAGGGATCGTTGCCGACCATCAGCACCTCTGAAGCGGGAAGGCCTGCTTTTTCGAGAGCCTCATGGAAAAAAGCTGGGGCAGGCTTTTTTACGCCGAAGTCGGAAGAGAGGAAGATCCCGTCAAAAACTCCGTCGAGAAGGTTGAGACGCCGAAGTTCCGGTACTGTAAAGCAGCTTTGGGCGTTGGACAGCAGATACAGGCGGGCTCCGCACTGACGCAGTCCCTTCAGAGTCTTTTCTGCTCCTTCCATCAGCCGCGGTGGGCTGCAGAAGGACAATGCACGGAATAACAGCGCAGTATCCTCCACCTGAGTCGCGGAGATTGTAATGCTCTTTTCCTCAAACAGGAGCCTGAAGACATTGCGCAGCTCGATTTCCACGTCTCTCTCGCCCAACATTGGACAGGCTTCAGCAAGAGCCTCGGTCTCCTGCGCGCAGAGGGCTAAATAACGCTCCCGGATTTCCTCTGGAGTATAGGGGGCTCCGCAGAGGGAGTAAAACTCCGCCAGATTCCGCCACAGCGAGGGCTTCTGTTCGTCGGTGCGGATATCGACCAGCGTACCGTAGAGATCGAAAAAGAAATTTTTATACATGTACATAAATGTTTCTCCAATAGCTTATGCGGATACCGCCTTATTCAGATGCCGCCTTATGCAGATGTCGCTTTATGCAGATGCTGTCTTACACAGGTGACACCTTAAAAGAGCAGAGCTCTGAACAGATCGGGTTACCGCCCCTGAAGGCGGCTTTCATCAGGGAGATGCCTTTCACCATCATTGATAGTGATATTAAAATAATAATACAAATAATGAATATGTTGTAGCTGCAGAAAGGTCGCCCGGGGAGCGACACCTGATTACACACGAAATGATAAAATTCTTAAGTGAAGTATCATATTCAGAGCAAAAAAGAAGCAGGCCTTTAAGATAATGTAGACCTGCTCTGAATATGATACTTCACAATTGTACCAGATCGCGTGACTGAAGGCTCAAATGTATGGGGAATGATGTGGGCATTGTACCCGGAAATTACCCTTTAAATATGTTTTTTCCAAGCCGGCAAGGGACAAATGGGTACAGAATGGTTATATTTGGGTATAGCAAACAGACTGTCTTTTCAGGCAGCCACCAGAGAAATATTACAATCATCCGATCAGCCTACACCGGAAAGTGCCCTCCCATATGTTCTGCAGCACTGTCTGAGAGATCGTTCCCCGCAGCACGGGCAGATATGGATGTCAATGTTTTACATCTGTTTCCATACCGGAATATTTTGACCTGAAGCGCCGGTGATCCTGGATACGGAAAATGATCCCGAGGCGCTTCTTTTTCATGCTGTTTGTGAGAATGCCGTAGTAACGGATCTTTTGGAAACCTGTGGGCAGGACGTGCTGCAGGAACCTGCGGATGAATTCCACGTGCGCGATGGTGATATGTTTCACATCCCCCGTGTGATAGTCTTTCGCCCGGAAGGTCACAGTCTGATCGGAAACGGATTCGATCCTGGCGTTGGAGATCGCGATCCTGTGGGTGTAACGTCCAAGATAATCTATGGCGTTGCCAAAGCCGTTGAAGGTTTCCTTTATAAAGGGGCACCAGTCTTTCCTGTAGAGGCTGTCACGGAAAGATCTCCAGTGCTCCGGCTGTTCAAGGGCACTGCATCCGGCGGTAAAGACGAGCCGGCTGTTTTTGTAAAGGCTTTCGAGGGCATCCATGAACTTCCCGCGGAATAAAGCGCCGAGTACTCTGACCGGGATAAAGAAATTTTCCCTGCAGCTGACGAGCTTCATGGCGGGAGTGAGCCCTGCACCGGAAATGATACAGTGGATGTGGGGGTGGTAATTCAATTCCTGTCCCCATGTGTGGAGGACCTGTATGAGGGCGGGCATTGCTCCCAGGTACTTTTTGTCTGCAGACAATTGAAGGAGAGTCTTTGCAGACGCGTCATGGAGAAGGGAATACAGGTCCTTCTGGTTGCTGAAGATGACTGGCCTGAGTTCGGCAGGGACGGTAAAAACGACATGGAAATAAGCGCCGTCGATCACCTCGGATCTCCTGGCGTCGATCCACTGTTCCTTCAGCATCGCCTGGCAGTTCGGACAGTGACGGTTACGGCAGGAATTGTTGTGGGTCACCTGATGGCCGCAGGAATCACAGATGCTGACATTACATCCAAGAGCGCCCGATTTGCATGCCATGATGGAGAGGGCTGCCTTTTCCTGCACAAGAGAAACATTATGCTGCCCGGCATAGTCTTTCCAGGAAGCCCTGAATATCTTCTGGATGGGGAGATCAGACATTGCTGTTACCCCCCATCCTGTCCAAGGGGCTGAGGGCCTTTTTTGACGAGGTTGCCGCGGTATGTATATAGATGACCGTTGATGTCAGGGATTTATGCCCCATAAGCTCTTTGATCTCAAGAAGGTCTGCCCCGTTTTCGTAAAGATGTGTTCCGTATGCATGGCGAAATGTATGGCAGGTGATCCGCCTGGGCCATCCAAGCATGTCCTCATGCTGATGGATATGGCGGCTCAAAAAGAATGTGTCGATAGGCCGGTCTTCTCCGCTCTGTTTGGGGAAGAGGAAGCCTCTGGGCCTTCCGCAGGCAAACCAGTACTGAGTAAGGAGATCCAGGGAAAACTTTGACAAGACTGCGTAGCGGTCTGATCTGCTCTTGGAATGCCTGACATGTACACGCAGGTTCCTGCGTTCGATGTCTTCATATCGAAGGCGGCAGACCTCACCTATGCGGAGGCCGGAGCCATAGAGAAGGGAGACCATGGCCTTAACCTTGAGGTCGGGAATGGAAGAAATAAATTCCCAGACTTCCGATTGTGAAGGCACATAAGGGAGATAAGTGTCGAATTTCCGCAGGGGGAGCTGAGTGGGATCCCAGGATCTGTGGAGCACATACATGTGGAAAAAGCGGAGCTGGGAGATGGAGGTATTTATCGTCCTGTCTGCAAGTCCGCGGGCTGACTGAAGCCACTGGATGAAGTGACGCAGATCATCATAATCCGCTTCATACGGTTCCTTGTGAAGCTCTGATTCCATAAATTCGAGATAAGCCCTGATATAGGTACAGTAAGATTTGACAGTATTATCTGTAAGGCCGCGAAGGCGGATCATATCCTTATAAGCATTTAAATAATCCAAAATAAACTCCTTTCTGAAATCAACAGAAACACATCAGCCAGCTGCTGTTTCAGGGGGAGCCCTTGGAAAATGAATGTTGTATGGAGAGAAATGACGTGATAATATATGCATACAAGTAGCGGTGCTAATTGTGTGTTTGTGAGCGTCAGGAACTCTACAATACTACACAATTCAGAACACTGCTACTTTTTTTGTGGGTCAGGCTGAGAAGCGGCTATTGGAAAACGTGAAGATGGCTATCGCGACAGCGATTTGGTACAAT
>CACYTU010000067.1 GCA_902777355.1 uncultured Lachnospiraceae bacterium
AGTGAATTTTTTGAGCAGTCAGTTGTACTTATCGAAGCTTATTGGGAAGAACGGATAAAATGCACAGCCCTCACGGCTGGGCATTTTAGGACCACCTGTCTGAGTCTCCCGTGTTTTCAACACGGGAGACGAGTTTGGTCCGATCCGTTCTGAGCATAAGCGAGATTTAGTACAACTCTGCGAAAAAAGCTGAACGACGCAGGAGGTATACCTTGAAGGCGACTTCCTAAAGGCGCGACTTCCTAAGGGCGCGACAACACATTTTGACTGCACAAGAGTGAAAACTCCTGCGCAGTCTTTTTGCGTGTGACGTTACTTTTACATGCCCTTCAAAAGAGCGTGTATAGTGACGATGTGGCTGTAAACCACTGTGAACGAGATGTGCTTTGTCCGCCAAAACCATCGTGAACGTAATGGGATCTGTCTGCCAAAACCACCGTGAACCGGATGTGCTTTGTCTTGCCGTTTTATTTGTGTTTTGATAAAGTTGATAGTGATTTGATGATCCATATACGGAATACTGGTGCTGCACTGGATTCCTGCAGGCAGTTTCTGCCGATGGCCGGTGAAGAAACATAGAAGTGGAGAGTGAGATAAGAAGATGCGACGCTTTCTGAATAAAAAGAAGAGTTTTTCCATTGGGGACGGGCAGGCCCTGCAGGACAGTCTTGCCTTTATCGAAGAGACTTTAAAGGAAATCGGCCTGGGAAATAAGCTCATATTGCGGACGCTGCTGATATCAGAGGAGTTGATTCCGCAGCTGATCCGGTGTGCGTCGGATGGTGCCAGGCTTCGTGTACAGGTGCGCAGGTATCTGGGCGATATCAGTGTTTCGATGAGCGCGCCAGGAGAATATTTTGATTCTTATACCGCCCGGAAAGACGATGCTGCCGGGATTGGAGAGCTGGAGGAGGATGAGGCTGAACAGACGATCAGGGCGATTCTGCTCAAATCTCAGGGCGATAAGCTGAAAATCTCCCATAGAAGGGGAGTCAATCGGGTCCGCATTCTTGCGGAGCGGTCCAATCAGCAGATGCTGATCTTTACGTCCGCAGCCTTGCTGCTGGGTGTGCTCTGCGGTCTCCTGATGAAGTTTGTGTTTCCGGCTGCGTTTTCCGGCGGCTTGAAGACTTACCTGCTCAATCCGGTCAAGATCATGTTTATGAATGCACTGAAAATTGTCATCGGGCCGGTTATTTTCTTCTCTATTGTCTCCTGTATCTCACAGTTTAAAGATATGTCCGAGCTGGGCAGAATAGGCGCAAAGGTCATGGGCACCTATATGTTGACGACTGTGCTCGCGGTCTTATTGGCGTTTGGGATATCCAGTGTATTTCATCCGGGTTCTTTCGGCTTTGCCCTGGCTATGGAGGAGAATCTGGAGGCGGTCAACTTTGATCTCACTATGGACACCTCGCTTGTCCACATGATCATCAATATTGTCCCCACTAATATATTCAGTCCTTTTCTGGAATCGGATACTCTGTCGATTATTTTCCTGGCAGTACTTTGCGGCGTGTCAGTAGGATTGATCGGAGACCACGCAGCGACTCTGCAGGAATTCTTCGAGTCCTGTAACATCCTGTTTTTGACGATAACAACCATTATCTCACGTACGATTCCCCTGGCAGTGTTCTGCTCCGTCGCCGTGATGGTAGAGAGCATGGGCAGATCATCTTTAGTTTCATTACTTGGATATGCCTGCACTGATCTGTTCGCCCTTTTCTGCATGATGCTCATCTATGGTTTCCTGGTTTTGATCATGGGGCGTTTGAATCCGATCACATTTTTCAGAAAGAACCGTGAGGGCCTGCTCACCAGCTTCACTCTTTGTTCCAGTTCAGCCGCTATGCCCACCAACATGCGGATCTGTACGGACCTGCTCGGCATTTCTCCCAAGGTGTGTAACTTTTCGATCCCGCTTGGAGCGACCGTCAACATGGATGGCACCTGTATTTTCCTGACGATCACCGGCCTGTTCCTGGCCAGGGCATACGGAATAGATGTGCCTCATTCGGCGATGGTGTCTCTCGCCATTACCATTATTCTGCTTTCTCTGGGCTGCCCGGGGATTCCGGGTGCCAGTATGGTCTGCCTGTGTGTGATTCTGACCGACCTTGGTGTGCCGATCGAAGCAATCGGGCTGATTATCGGTATAAATCACTTTTTGCAAATGGTAACCACAATGTCCAACACCACCGGTGACATGACTGCTTCCCTGATCGTGGCCAGGAGTGAGGGACTTTTGGATCTTGAGACCTATAATAAATAAAATGAAATAATGGAAAAGATAGTTACTATACGCACCTGTGCACACCTATGTATACTCTTGACAGGGTGTGTATAGCAGCAAAAGAAATGAAAGAGGTGAAAGTTGTATAATTGTATACATTTTTGTTGACAATCTCTTTCACACGTGTATAATAGCTTTCATAAATAGAACATTAAAAAAGCAAAGGCGCTTAGTGGATGAAGGGAACTTCATCTATTAGGCGCCTTTTTTTATGACACGGCCCGGCATAGGAGAAAAGAAAATGTACCCTCAGATGGAACATGATGCCTGCGGCATCGGAACTATAGTCAATATCGACGGACGGCAGGACCACCGCGTGGTGGATGACGCCCTGCACATTGTGGAGAAACTGGAGCACCGCGCAGGTAAGGATGCCACCGGAGAGGTGGGAGACGGCGTGGGAATCCTCACACAGATTCCTCATGGCTTTTTCAGCAAGGCGGCGCAGGCTGCCGGGATCACGCTGCGTGTCTCCGGAGAACCCGGCCGGTTTCCGCAAAAGAGCACTGTCCGGGACAGCGCATACAGCCGGGCAGGTGAAAGCACAGGCTGCAGGGCAGGCGAAAGCGCAGACTGGCGGGCAGGCGAAAACGCAGGATGTCAGGCAGGCGATTACGGGATCGGCATGTTTTTCCTGCCCCAGGATAAATTGAAGAGAACCTTTGCCATCCGCATGTTTGAGGTGATCGCGCAGAAAGAAGGCCTGGAAGTACTGGGCTGGCGCGATGTGCCGGTGCGGGAACAGATCCTGGGGAAGGCAGCGGTCGACTGCATGCCCTGTATCCGCCAGTGTTTCCTGGCCCGGCCTGCGGATGTGGAGCGGGGCATAGCCTTTGACAGGAAACTCTATGTGGTCCGCAGGGAGTTTGAGCAGTCCTCCGAGGACACCTACATCTGTTCCCTTTCTTCGAGGACGATCGTTTACAAAGGCATGTTCCTGGTCGGCCAGCTGCGGCGCTTCTATGACGACCTGCAGTCCCCGGATTACAGATCGGCCATAGCCATTGTGCACTCGCGTTTTTCCACAAACACAACCCCGTCCTGGCACAGGGCCCACCCTTACCGCATGATCGCCCACAACGGCGAGATCAACACCATCCGGGGCAATATAGACAGAATGCTGGCCCGCGAGGAGACCATGACCAGCCCGGTCATGCAGGAGGATATAGACAAGATCTTCCCTGTCGTAGACCGCAGCGGATCTGATTCCGCCATGCTGGACAATACCCTGGAATTCCTCTACATGAACGGAATGCCCCTGGCCCTGGCTATGATGGTCATCATCCCCGAACCCTGGAAGCACAATACTTTCATGAGCGAGGATAAGCGCGATTTTTATCATTATTACGCCACTATGATGGAGCCCTGGGACGGGCCTGCAGCCATTCTTTTTACAGACGGCGAAGTTTTGGGTGCCACTCTGGACAGGAACGGACTGCGGCCCTCCCGCTATTACATTACGGATGACAACCGCCTGATCCTGGCCTCTGAGGTCGGCGTCCTGGACATTCCGGCAGCCCGCATTGTAAAAAAAGCCCGCCTGGAACCTGGACGGATCCTGCTGGTCGACACCAGGCAGCAGCGGATCATCTCCGACGAGGAGTGCAAGACCCACTATTCCCACCGCAGGCCCTACGGTGAGTGGCTGGACAGAAATCTGCTGCATCTGGATCAGCTTCCCATCCCCAACCACAAGATCCCGGTCCACACGCAGCAGGTCCGCGACCGGCTCTACAAGGTGTTCGGCTACACCTACGAGGACGTGAAGGACCAGATCCTGCCCATGGCGGAAAACGCCGTGGAGCCGACTCTTTCCATGGGACATGACGCGCCCCTGGCCGTGCTTTCCGAGGCACATCAGCTCCTGTTCAATTATTTCAAGCAGCTCTTTGCCCAGGTGACCAATCCGCCCATCGACTCCCTGCGGGAAAAAATTGTCACCGACACGACCGTCTATATCGGTTCGGACGGCGATCTTCTGCAGGAAAAAAGCGGCAACTGCACCGTCCTGGAGGTCAATCATCCAATCCTGACGGGGGTGGATCTCTTAAAGATCCGGCATCTGGATCAGCCCGGCTTCAAGGCAGGGGAGATCTCCCTGCTCTACTATAAAAATACATCGCTGGCCAAAGCGCTGGACCAGCTCAACATCACCGTGGACCGCGCTGCGGCGTCGGGCTGCAATATCATCATCCTGACCGACCGGGGCGTGGATGAAAACCACATGCCCATCCCTTCCCTGCTGGCAGTCTCCAGTGTCGAGCAGCATCTGGTCCAGACAAAGAGACGCACGGCTGTCTCCCTGATCCTGGAGAGCGGCGAGCCCCGGGATGTTCACCAGATGGCCACCCTTCTGGGCTTCGGAGCCCGCGCAATCTGTCCTTACCTGGCGCATGAATGCATCGGAGAACTGATCGACCTGGGGATCCTGGACAAGGACTATTACACGGCAGTCGAGGACTACAATGCAGCCCTGCTGGGAGGCGTCGTCAAGATCGCGGCCAAGATGGGGATTTCCACCATTCAGTCCTACCAGTCCGCCCGTATTTTCGAAGCGATCGGGCTGGGAGAGGATGTAATTGAAAAGTATTTCACCGGAACGGTCAGCCGCGTAGGAGGAATCGGAATCCCGGAGATCGAGGAGGGTGTTACTTTCCGCCACGATCACGCTTTTGATCCCCTGGGGCTGGGCGTCGACACGACTCTGGACTCTGTCGGCCTCCACTCCCTACGAAGGGGAGAGGGCAGTGAGGACCACCTGTACAGCCCGGAGACCATCATTGCTCTCCAGCAGGCAGTGCGCACAGCATCCTATGAGCGGTTTGAAGAATATACACAGCTGGTGGATGACGTCAGGCACCCTCATACACTGCGGGGGCTTTTGGAATTCGTGCCCGCCGGTCCCCCGGTCCCTCTGGAAGAAGTGGAATCCGTGGAGAGTATCGTCCGCCATTTCAAGACAGGCGCCATGAGCTTCGGATCTCTTTCCAGAGAAGCCCATGAAACCCTGGCGCGGGCCATGAATTCGATTGGCGCCAAGTCCAACACCGGCGAGGGAGGCGAGGCGCCGGAGCGCTTCGGCACAGATGCCAACAGCCGTATCAAGCAGGTGGCCTCGGGGCGATTCGGAGTGACCAGCGCCTATCTTTGCAGCGCCGACGAGATCCAGATCAAAATGGCCCAGGGAGCCAAGCCCGGTGAGGGTGGACACCTGCCGGGCAAAAAGGTCTATCCCTGGGTCGCTGAGACAAGGTATTCGACACCGGGCGTCTCCCTGATCTCCCCTCCGCCCCATCACGATATTTACTCCATCGAGGATCTGGCCCAGCTGATCTATGACCTGAAAAACGCCAACCGCGACGCCAGGATCAATGTCAAGCTGGTCTCCGAAGCCGGGGTCGGCACTATAGCCTCCGGTGTCGCCAAGGCAGGCGCCCAGGTCATCCTGATCTCCGGTTATGACGGAGGTACGGGAGCCGCGCCCGGCAGCTCCATCCACAACGCCGGCCTTCCCTGGGAGCTGGGACTCTCCGAGGCCCACCGCTGCCTGGTGGAAAACGGACTTCGCAGCCGTGTCGTCCTGGAGACGGACGGCAAGCTCATGAGCGGGCGCGACGTCGCCATTGCGGCTCTTCTGGGCGCGGAGGAATACGGCTTCGCCACAGCTCCCCTGGTGACCATGGGCTGTATGATGATGAGGGTCTGCTCCAAAGATACATGCCCGGTCGGCATTGCCACCCAGAATGAAAAGCTTCGCTGCCGCTTTAAGGGAAAGCCTGAACATGTCGCCTGTTTCATGACCTTTATCGCCGGACAGCTGAGGCAGATCATGGCGGACCTGGGCTTTGCCAGGCTGGAGGATATGATCGGACGTACCGACTGCCTGCGCGTGCGCGAAAACCTGATCACGGGCCGCGCTTTCAAGGTCGACATGAGGCAGATTCTGGGCGACAGCCCTTTCCCTGTATCGCCTCAGAAAGACTTGTACGACTTCCGGCTGGAGACCACTCCGGACCTGTCTGTTCTGGTTCCTGCCTTCGCGGAAGGCCTGGCAAAGGGAGCTATGTCCGGCAGGCTGCCTGAATCAATTCTGAAAAACAAGGCGAAGACAGATACTGAAAAAGACAGCAGAAGAGATGCTTTTGCCGCATATCTGCTGGAAAAGAAGACAGCCCTGGGAAGGCTGGCCTGTGAGAAAGCCGGAACCCGGGTGATCGGACACTACGAAACCTCACTGAAGGTTTCCTCCACCGACCGCGCATTCGGGGCGATCCTGGGTTCCGAGGTCACCAAAAACTTCGGCAATACACTGGCGGAGGACACCTTTGTGGTCAATGCCTGCGGCGGAGGCGGCCAGTCCTTTGGAGCTTTTTTGCCTAAAGGAGTGACGATCCGCCTGACCGGGGATGCCAACGATGGTTTCGGCAAAGGACTCTCCGGCGGCAAACTGATTGTTGTCCCGGACAAGGACAGCCCCTTTGAAGCGGACAAAAATATCATCGTCGGCAACGTCGCCCTCTTTGGCGCGACTTCCGGCAAGGCCTATTTCAACGGCATTGCGGGTGAGCGTTTCGGCGTCCGCAATTCCGGCGCCACTATCGTCGCGGAGGGATGCGGAGACCACGGTCTGGAATATATGACCGGCGGCCGCGCTGTCATTCTGGGCGGTACGGGCAAAAACTTTGCGGCCGGTATGAGCGGCGGTATCGCCTATGTCCTGGACCTGGACCACAGCCTCTACCGCAGGATGAACAAGGATATGACCATGCTGCAGGAACTGACTGAGGACTATGATATCGCTGAATTGCGGGGGATTCTGGAGGATTATGTGCGGGAGACATCTTCGGCACTTGGCCAGAAAATCCTCTCCTCATACACGGACTATCTGTCTTATTTTAAAAAGATCGTCCCCAGAGATTATCAGCGAATGCTGACTGCCATCAGCCGGCACGAAGAGCAGGGCATGCCTCATGACAAGGCCGTACTCGAGGCCTTCCGCGAGATTTCCGCGGGGTGAAGACTTCAAGACTCGCTCGCGGGTATTGCGTGATGAAGAATAAAAAAGACGGATTCTGAGGTCACATGTTTGCAACAGGGAACTGAATGCGGATCATTGCGAAAGACTCTTTTTATAAGGCCTGTTCAATTGTTCACAAGGCTTATTCAACAATTTTGCAACTCTGATTCAATATCTTTGCAAGGCTTATTCAATAGTTTTGCAACGCTGATTCAAAAACTTTGCAACGTTTATTGAATATCAGTTCCTGGGAAAATAAAGGAATCAATCATGGGAAAAGCAACAGGATTTCTGGAATACAAGAGACAGGAAAATATTGACCGCGACCCGCTGGAGAGACTCTCGGACTACGGTGAGTTTCACTATCCCCTGCGGGCGCAGGAGCGCAGACAGCAGGGAGCCCGCTGTATGAACTGCGGCGTTCCAATGTGCCAGAGTGCCATCCGGCTCAAGGGAATGGTGACAGGCTGTCCCCTGCACAATCTGATCCCGGAATGGAATGATCAGATTTACGCGGGCCACGAGCAGCATGCTCTCTCCAGACTGCTCAAGACCAGCAATTTCCCGGAGTTTACGGGCCGGGTCTGTCCTGCCCTGTGTGAAAAAGCCTGCATCAACGGCATGGACGGGGAGCCGGTGACCGTGCATGACAACGAGCTCTATATCATAGAGACGGCCTTTGCCAACGGATGGATGGAGCCCCGCCTGCCCGCACTGCGCAGCGGCAAAAAGGTCGCAGTCGTGGGGGGCGGTCCGTCAGGCCTTGCGGCGGCGGACCAGCTCAATCACCGGGGGCATTCCGTCACTGTGTTTGAACGGGAAGACCGCATCGGCGGCCTCCTCATGTACGGCATTCCCAATATGAAGCTGGACAAGAGCGTCATTGAGCGCCGCAGAAAACTCATGGAGGCAGAGGGCGTCGTCTTCCGCACCGGCGTGAATGTCGGAAAGAAAGAGGCGGAAATCCTGATGCGGGATTTTGACGCTGTCATCCTGGCCTGCGGGGCAAAACAGCCCAGGGGACTGACGGCCCTGATCACACAGGCAGATGACCTTGCGAAGGCTCCACAGGAGTCCGGACTGGAAGGCAGTGGAAAATTATCAGGAAAAGCTCCTGAAAAACCTTCCGAAAAATCTTCGGGAAAACTTTCTGAAAAAACATCCGAAAGATCATCCGAAAGATCACCGGAAAAAGCATCAGAAAAATCATCAAAAAAATCATCAAAAGCACAGCCCATTGATCATGTGAAAGGCGTTTATTATGCCGTCGATTTTCTGACGGGCTGCACGAAAGCCCTGCTTTCCGGAAGTCGGGACAGCCGCGCGAAAGACAAAAATGTTGTCATCGTGGGCGGCGGGGACACCGGAAATGACTGCATCGGTACGGTGCTGCGCCAGGGCTGCAAAAGCGTCACCGCCATTGAGATGATGCCCGCGCCTCCGGTTGAGCGTGTGCCTTCAAATCCCTGGCCGGAATGGCCCAGAGTTCTCAAGACGGACTACGGGCATACGGAAGCAATCGCCCGTTTCGGATCCGATCCCCGCATTTTCAGTACGACAGTGAAAGAACTGATCCTGAAAGACGGCATTCTGCATCAGATCCGGACCGTACAGGTTGAGTTCAGGGATGGGAAATTACAGGAAACGGCAGGAACGGAGAAGCTTCTTCCATGTGACCTGCTGCTGATAGCGGCCGGCTTTACCGGCTGCCAGCCATACACTGCGGAGGCCTTCGGGGTGAACCTGTCCCCCCGCGGGACGGTCGTAAGTGACGAAGGACCGGAACACTATCGGACCAATATACCAGGCATTTTCACAGCCGGGGACATGCACCGGGGCCAGTCTCTGGTGGTCTGGAATATCGTCGAGGGACGCGGCTGCGCCCGGGAAGTCGACGAATACCTGATGGGATATACCATGCTGTGAACATGGCGGCATGATTCTGCATTCAGGGGAAAAGATTCAGGGGAAAAGATTCAGGGGAAAAGCGATTTAGCCTCGTTGAATCTTCGCGGATCTGTGAAACGGGAAATGGCTTATTCAGGCATCCTGATTCGGGCATCCTGACTCCGGAAAGAAGGAAACTCCGGAAAGAGGGAAACTACGGAAAGAAGGAAACTATGACCAGGTACATATTTGTCACCGGAGGTGTCGTCTCCGGTCTTGGAAAAGGAATCACGGCTGCCTCTCTCGGACGCCTGCTCAAGGCAAGAGGGTATCATGTGACCATGCAGAAGCTGGATCCATATCTGAATGTGGACCCGGGAACCATGAACCCCATCCAGCACGGAGAGGTCTTTGTGACCGATGACGGGACGGAGACAGACCTGGATCTGGGGCATTATGAGCGCTTCATCGATGAGAACCTGAACTTCAATTCCAACGTGACGAGCGGAAAAATATACTGGTCGGTTCTCAACAAGGAACGGCACGGGGACTACGGCGGAGGTACGGTGCAGGTCATTCCTCATGTGACCAATGAGATCAAGAGCCGTTTTTATAGAGAAGCATCGGACAGGACCGTTTGTCCGGAAAGACTGAAAGCCACAGGACGATCCTTTCAGGAATCCGATGAAGATATGTCCGCTTATTCCGGAGAGGAGGACGGGCAGAAAGCTCCCCATATCGCCATCATTGAGGTCGGCGGAACGGTCGGGGATATTGAATCACAGCCTTTTTATGAGGCAATCCGGCAGTTCATGCAGGAGAAACCGCAGGGTACCTGCTGCATGATCCATGTGACTCTGATGCCTTACCTGTATGGATCGGAGGAACTCAAGACCAAGCCGACCCAGGCCAGTGTGCGGGAACTGCAGAGGATGGGGATCCGGGCGGATATCATTGTCTGCCGCTCAGGACGGGAGATTCCGCGCTCTCTGCGGGAAAAGGTTGCCCTCTTCTGCAACGTGCCGGTGTCACATGTGATCCAGAACCTGAATGCGGATTCTATCTATGAAGTTCCCATGATGATGGAAGAGGAGCACCTTGCACAGGCGGCCTGTCAGTGTCTGCAGATTCCATGCCCGGAACCTGCCCTGCAGGACTGGATTGAAATGGTGGACAATCTCCGCCATCCCAAGAGAAAGGTGACTATCGCCCTGGTGGGAAAATACATCACTCTGCACGACGCCTATCTCAGCGTTGTGGAGGCACTTCATCACGGCGGTATTGCAAATAACGCGGAAGTGGAGATCCGCTGGGTGGATTCGGAGAAGCTGGAAAACAGCTTTGTAGGATCCGATGCCGGAAGATTGCTGCAGGAACAGCTGGGGGACATTGACGGTATGATCATTCCCGGCGGCTTCGGGACCCGCGGCACGGAAGGTATGATCCTGGCGGCTCAGTATGCCAGGGAAAAGGGGATTCCTTTTCTGGGAATCTGCCTGGGCATGCAGATGGCCCTTGTGGAGTTTGCCCGAAATGTTGTCGGCTGGAAAGATGCCAACAGTGCGGAACTGGATCCTGCAACCATGCATCCTGTCATCGACCTGATGCCGGAGCAGAAAAACGTGACGGATCTGGGCGGCACAATGCGCCTGGGTGCCTTTCCGTGTGCCCTGCGTCCGGGAACACTGGCGCACAGTCTCTATGGCAGGGACATGATTTCGGAGCGTCACCGCCACCGTTATGAAGTGAACAATGAAGTGCGGGAAGACATGGAACAGGCGGGGCTTACTCTGTCCGGAATCTCTCCGGACGGAAGGATTGTGGAAATGATTGAATACGCCGGTCATCCGTTTTATATTGGTACACAGGGACATCCCGAATTTAAGTCCCGGCCCAACCGCCCCCACCCTCTGTTTGCGGGACTTGTACGCGCCGCCTGCAGCAGAAAAAACAAAGCAGGAATGTAGTTGACAGGTCCTTCCTGCAGCAGAAGCGGCGGTGTGGGAATATAGATGAGGAGATGGAGAACATTTGAGGGACGCCGCGTTTCGTCACGGAGGCCGCCATGCCTGTCAGAAGGGGAAAACGTATATTTAAACAGCTCCGCGGCCGCAGCTGAGGCCGCCATGCCTGTCAGAAAGGGAAAACGTATATTTAAACAGCTCCGCGGCCGCAGCGGAGGCAGCAATGTCTGTCAGAAAGGGAAAAAACAATGCAGGAATACGAAGAACTGATGCAGTTTGTCGAGGAAGAAAATGTGGAGTTCATCCGGCTGGCTTATTTTGATGTCTTCGGACATCAGAAAAATATTGCCATCATGTCCGGGGAACTGGAGCGCGCTGTGCGCTGGGGAGTGTCTATTGACGGCTCCGCAGTGGATGGCTTTGAGGCAGACGTGCGCAGCGACCTCTTTCTGAAGCCGGATCTCTCGACCATTTCCATCGTTCCCTGGCGTCCTTCCGACAGCAGGGTCTGCCGGATTTTCTGCGATGTGGTCTATCCTGACGGAACCCCTTTTGAGTCAGACACCAGATATATTCTGCGCCAGGCTGTACGGGCAGCGGCTGCGCGCGGGATCGAGGTCAAATTCGGATCCGAAATGGAGTTTTATGTTTTCAGAAGGGACGCCCAGGGGCAGCCTACCATGACTCCGATCGACCGGGGCGGCTATATGGATGTAGAGCCTCTGGATGCCGGTGAGAACCTGCGCCGCGATATCTGTTTTGCCCTGCAGGAGATGGGTGTCACCCCTGAATCCTCCCATCATGAGCGGGGGCCCGGCCAGATGGAAATCGATTTCCGCTACAGTGATCCGATCACGGCGGCGGACAATACATCGACTGTCCGCTGGGCGGTCCGCAACATCTGCGCGGCAGACGGGTATTTTGCGGACTTTTCCCCCAAGCCCCTTCCCGGAGAGCCGGGCAGCGGCATGCATCTCAATATTTCTGTACACAGTGACGGGGACAAGGACTACACAGACGAGTTTCTGGCAGGAATCATGAAATATGTCCGGGACATCACGCTGTTTTTAAATCCCTGCCAGCAATCCTACATGAGACTGGGCAGGATGGAAGCCCCCCGCTATGTCAGCTGGGCTGTCCAGAACCGCAGCCAGCTCATCCGTATCCCGGCAGATCCCTCAGGACGCAGGCGGATCGAACTCAGGTCTCCCGATCCTGAAGCCAATCCCTATCTGGCATTTGCTCTCCTGATCCGGGCAGGCCTCTATGGAATTGAGCACCATCTCACCCTGCCTGCTCCTCTGGATATCAACCTCTACAAGGCGGATCCCGTGCTCATGCGTGGTCTGGAACAGCTTCCGACCAGCCTTCAGGAGGCTGTGCAGATCGCCCGCGCCAGCACCATGGTGAAGGAATTCGTACCCGCGGGCTGCCTTGAGGCCTATGCCCGAAATGCGGAATAGGCAGTTTTTTAGGCCTTGAAAAAAAGCCGGCACATTCCTGTGACGTCAGTCATGGGACAGCCCGGTTTTATGACAGGCAACTGTGAATGGAGGTCAAAGTCAACGATATGAAACAGACAGTTCCCTCCTGCAGCATCCTGGCTGCAGCAGGCACACAGGAGATGATGAATGTCATATTGTCGATCCTGCGGGAATTACAGTCGTCCGTGCAGCAGACAGGCCTTCTCCTGCGCGTCACACAGGCGCGGACGATCACCGAGATCAAGCAGAAGATCGTACCTTCCGGGGCTGCTGCCCGGCCGGAGATACTATTGTACAGCATGTCCCGGAGCGACGCAGCCTGCCTGGATGACCTTCTGCTGATCGCGGGCAAAAACCCCCTGCTCCAGATCGTGCTGCTCGTGCGCAGCGAAGTACAGGCTCAGATCGCCTACCGCTGCAGAAATTATCAGATCTACGTTTTGTCCCTGCCCCTGCGCAGACAGGTCCTCACGGAGATGCTGCGCATGCTCCTCCACATGCGGGGACGCCTGATGGAAAAGGAAGAAGAACTCCAGCGCATGCGCAGGAAGATGAACGAAATGGGTGTTGTCACCAGAGCCAAATGCCTGCTCATCCAGATGCGGCAGATGACAGAGGAGGAAGCCCACTATTACCTGGAAAAGAAAGCCATGGACGAAGGCAGCACCAAGCAGGAGATCGCCCTCGGCATCATCAATTTGTATACCTGACATTACAGCTAAAACAGAGGTAAAAACAGGGGGCGGTCTTTTGTTCTTTTTTTCCGAAAGGAATTCGAAAAAGGAACAAAGGACCGTCCTCTTATGCTCTTTTTCTTTGACTTTTACAAGGGGCTGAAAATGGAGTAGGATAAAACCCGACCGCGACGGCAGTATTTGAAAATGCAATGAGGAGTATTACAAAATGAGTATTCCAGATTGGCTTCGAAAAGAAAATATTAATGCCTCTTCGGACTCAATTGATCCTGAGGTTAGGAAGGCAATAGATAGATATGAAGAGCATTTTGGAAAATTCGATATTGATATGGTATTTTTTTTTACTTTTTCTGAAATAATAGAAATCATTGATTATTGCATCAAGATGGATATATGTTATCAGGAATTGTATCCGAGAGATCCAAATGCAATTTATTAAAGGCTGATTGTGAGCATCTCTCCGGCGGTGCTTTTTGTATGATGTAAGCGCCTGAGACCAGACGCTTACAAAAGAGGAATTGCAATGCTTAACATCGGAGTATTTTGCCTTGCAGTAGCTGTTGCCGGTATAGCTGTCAATCAGCTGATATTTACACATATCGCAATAGAGGAATTACGGCAGCAACAGCAGCTACTACAGAAGCGCATAGAGCTATTACAGAAACGACTGTTTGAATGATGAAGCGTTTGGTCTGTATTTTAGAATCGTTTTCAAATTCCTTTTACAAGGGGCTGAAAATGGAGTAGGATAAAACTTAAGAGAGGCAGGTGTTAATCTATGAGACATGATACTAATCTTTTTATATTCTTGGGGCATCCTGAATGGTATACATTCGATGAAGAAATTGGTTATGTCCCGACAGAGGAAGCTCCTCCCGAGGCTGTGAAGGCAATGGAGGAATACAATAAATATGGCGTATAAACCACCCCTCGCCGGGTGGTTTTTTCGTGGGAGGACAGGACAAGATGGAGAGTAAGGAGAAGGTGGCTGTAAAGATTGTTACAGATAAATCCGACTTTTACAAGGGACTGAAAATGGAGTAGTGTTTTTGACAAGTTGATACCGCCCAAAACTGCTCTCCTTGCTTGTCTGTGAGTTGCTCTGTATACTGTCTTTTAATAAAAAAGAAAGCGGGTTCCA
>CACYTU010000068.1:0-48258 GCA_902777355.1 uncultured Lachnospiraceae bacterium
CGCTTGAACCACTGGTTGATCTTGTTCCTGGTCGAAGCCGCCTTGGCAAAGCTGAGCCAGTCCAGGCTGGGTCCCTTGGAAGAGGCGCTGGTCATGATCTCGATCCTGTCCCCGTTTTTGATCACATAATCAATGGGGACCAGCTTGTCGTTGACGCGGGCTCCGGTCATGCGGTTGCCCACTGCTGTGTGGATCGCGTAGGCAAAGTCAACCGTTGTGGATCCCGCAGGCAGGTTCTTGACCTCTCCGCGGGGCGTGAAGCAATAGACGTCATCTGAGAAAAGATTCAGGTCACTCTTGAGAATGTCCATGAATTCCCGGTTGTCGGACATGTCCTGCTGCCACTCCAGAATCTGCCGCAGCCAGACAAGCTTCTCTTCCTCGTGCATATCGTAGGTGCGGATCTGTATTTCAAAGGGCTGCCCGGCAGGACCGATCAACGTCGTGTGCAGCGACTGGTACATGTTTGCCTTGGGCATGGCAATATAGTCTTTAAAGCGGCCGGGTATGGGCTTGTACATCTCATGGATAGTACCGAGGACAGCGTAGCAGTCCCGGATCGTTCCGACGATCACGCGCACGGCAAAAAGATCATAAATCTCCTCAAGGGATTTATTCTGATTGACCATCTTCCGGTAAATACTGAAGAAGTGCTTGACCCTTCCGTCCACAGTGCCTTCGATGCCGGCCTCTTTGATATGGTTTTTGATCTCCTGCGCGATTTCCTGCACATAGTGCTCTCTCTCGCTCTTTCGCTGCTCGACCTTTTCCACAAGGTCGAAATAGATATCAGGATATAAGTATTTCAAAGACAGGTCATCCAGTTCGACCTTGATCTTGGAAATACCCAGACGGTCCGCGATCGGAGCGTAAATGTCGACAGTCTCCTGGGAAATGCGCTGCTGCTTGTCAATCGGCATAAATTCCAGCGTGCGCATGTTGTGCAGGCGGTCGGCAAGCTTGATCAGGATGACCCGGATATCCTTGGCCATGGCGAGGAACATCTTGCGCAGATTCCTGGCCTGCATTTCCTGCTGGACCTGTGACTTATCCCCGTAGTCTCCGGAGAGTTTGAGTTTTTTGAGCTTTGTGACTCCGTCCACCAGAAGTGCGACATCCGTTCCAAAGCTGGTTTCGATCTGCTCTCTGGTCAGAACAGTATCCTCTACGACATCATGAAGAAGGCCTGCCGCAATGGTCTCCTTGTCCATCTCCAGCTCAGCCAGGATGATCGCGACACAGAGCGGATGAATGATATAGGGCTCGCCGGATTTGCGCAGCTGCCCCGTATGCGCTCTGCACGCCACTTCATAGGCTTTTTCAATCAACGTTATATCATCGGAAGGATGATATTTCCTGACACGATCGATAAGATCCCGATAGAGGTCCTCCGGACAGTGGTACTCTCCGATTCGCTCAATCTTACCGGTGTCGATGGCGATCCTGCTTCCAGTGTCTACCTGCCCTTTGATGTCATTCATGATACACCTCTGCCGACAAAACCCGGTGATACAGTAACAAAAACTCAGTGACGAGCGCCGCACCCTGTGCGCGGCACTAAAGTGATGACTTATTGCCTGAAAACTATAAAAGTAAAGCAATTATAGTCTGTTTTGTTCGACTCGTCAATTAGTGTGTTTACAGAATCCTGCCTAAATTCTGTTAAAAATCAGCTCAAATCCTGTATTTTTGGTCACTCGCCGGCCAGCGTATAAGCGGAAAATGAGATTTCGCCTCAGATCAGTTTTCAATCGATGAAAAAAAGTGCCTGCACGATACAGGGAAATGCCGGCCTTTGTCCGCCGCAGGGTGCAGTATCCAATCACACAGGTCATGCCGCGGAGTACTGTATTTCATCGCACGGGTCATGCCGCGGAGTACTGTATTTCATCGCACGGGTCATGCCGCGGAGTACTGTATTTCATAACACGGGTCATACCGCGGGGTGCAGCTTTTCATTACGCGGGTCATGCGGCGGAGTGCTGTTTTTCATCACATGGGTCATGCGGCAAAAATCCCCGCGGATTCTGTTTCGAATCCGCGGGGATCATCATTATCATTTTTTCCGATTTTGCATGAACCTGCTCAAAATGGAGCCGTTCACTTCATTCCGGAAACCGTTCGTTTTATCGCGGAACGGATCACATCATTCCGGGAGCACCTGCGGGCATAGGCGGCATGGGCTCTTTGATGTTGGCAACAGCTGCCTCAGTGGTCAGGAAGCTGGAAGCCACGCTGGTCGCGTTCTGAAGAGCGCTTCTGGTGACCTTTGCGGGATCAAGGATACCTGCGTCGATCATATTGACATACTCTTCTTTGTAAGCGTCAAAGCCTACGCCGACTTCAGACTCTTTGACCTTGTTGACGATGACTGCGCCGTTGAGACCGGCGTTCTCAGCGATCTGGTGAAGGGGAGCTTCAAGGGCCTTGAGGACGATCTGGGCACCGGTCTTCTCGTCGCCGTCGAGACCTGCAACAGCTTCCTCAACCTTCTTGGAGGCGTGGATATAAGCACTGCCGCCGCCGAAGATAATGCCTTCCTCGACTGCTGCTCTGGTAGCATTGAGAGCATCTTCCATACGGAATTTGGCTTCCTTCATCTCTGTCTCGGTCGCCGCGCCGACGCGGATGACTGCTACGCCGCCTGCCAGCTTGGCAAGACGCTCCTGCAGCTTCTCTCTGTCGAAATCGGACTTGGTCTCTTCGATCTGCTTCTTGATCTGGGCTACGCGCTGATCGAGAGCGGTCTTATCGCCAAGGCCATCAACGATGACAGTCTGCTCTTTCGCGACTTTGACACTCTTGGCGCGGCCGAGCTGCTGCAGAGTGCAGTCCTTGAGCTCAAGGCCGAGGTCGGAGCTGATGACTGTGCCGCCGGTCAGGATCGCGATATCCTCCAGCATTGCTTTCCTTCTGTCGCCATAGCCGGGAGCCTTGACAGCGACTACGTTGAAGGTGCCGCGCAGTTTGTTAACGATCAGGGTGGTCAGAGCCTCGCCCTCGACATCCTCTGCGACGATGAGGAGCTTGGCGCCCATCTTGACGATCTGCTCGAGAACGGGAAGGATATCCTGGATCGTGGAGATCTTCTTATCTGTGATCAGGATGAAAGGATCTTCCAGATTTGCTTCCATCTTGTCCATATCAGTTGCCATGTAAGCGCTGATATAGCCTCTGTCAAACTGCATACCTTCGACCAGGTCGAGCTCGGTCAGCATGGTCTTGGACTCTTCGATAGTGATGACGCCGTCTTTGGAAACCTTTTCCATGGCATCCGCGATCATAGCGCCGACATTCTCGTCGCTGGAAGAGACGGTTGCGACCTTCTCGATGTGGTCCTTGCCCTGGACGGGAGTGCTCATAGCCTGAATTGCCTCGACAGCGGCATCAGTTGCTTTCTTCATGCCCTTGCGCAGGACGATGGGATTCGCGCCTGCAGCCAGGTTCTTCATACCTTCGTTGATCATGGCCTGGGCCAGAACAGTTGCGGTAGTGGTGCCGTCACCTGCGACATCGTTGGTCTTGGTGGCAACTTCCTTGACGAGCTGGGCGCCCATGTTTTCAAAAGCATCCTCGAGCTCGATTTCCTTTGCGATGGTCACGCCGTCATTTGTAATAGTGGGAGCGCCATAAGTCTTGTCCAGGACAACGTTCCTGCCCTTGGGTCCCAGTGTGATCTTTACTGTATCAGCGAGTTTATTGACACCTTCCGCCAGCGCGATGCGTGCGTCTGTGCCGTGCTTGAGTTCTTTAGCCATTATTTTCAACCTCCGAAAAATCCTGCGCATTCCACCCCTCCCGGAGGGAGGATCGAACGCCTTTCTTCTATTAAATTAGTGGAAATACACTAAATGAATGGAAACACATTTTAACTAATGGAAATATACTGCGAAATCTTCTGATCAAACTATAATTGATGATAATACACCGATGGATCGCGGCTAAAAGCAGCTGGACCCACAAGTTATGATTTAATCATATGGTTTGATCAGCCGGCAGTGGATTCCTTTTATTCGATGATCGCCAGAATATCGCTCTGTCTCACGATGACATACTTCTCGTCAGCATCAACCTTGACTTCGGTTCCGGAATATTTGGAATAGATGACTCTGTCGCCAGCCTTGACTTCCATCTTGACTTCCTTGCCGTCAACCATGCCGCCTGGTCCGACTGCGATTACTTCTGCCTGCTGCGGTTTCTCTTTTTCCTGGCCGGGAAGGACAATGCCGGACTTTGTGGTTGTCTCAGCTTCCAGCTGTTTCAATACAACTCTGTCGCCCAAAGGAACTAACTTCATAATGATTACCTCCATTTTCTGACTGTCCGGCACATATGCCGGAAGTTCTTCTGACTGTTCTGTACTGCCGCTGCTCTTTTTGACCCTGAGTCTGTCCGGCAGCGGCAAATAGGGGAAACTCCGACGATACAGGTCTCCTGATCAGCATTGGAATTCCAGGAGCTGTATCCGGGCAGATTCCTGAGTATCGTCTTATCTGTTGTTAGCACTCATACCTTTTGAGTGCTAACTCTATCGTGTATAATAGTTTTCCGCCCTGTTGTTTGCAAGCCTGTTTATCTCCTGTTTTTCTCCGTTTTTCTTCTATTTTCTTCTTATTACTCTATTTTCCTCAATATTTCATACTTTCCCAGATTATTCTGGTTAATCACCATTTATCTGTCGGTGTCCACGCCCTCTCGAAGAACCTGTAAGATTAAATTTACTTATGATTATTACTTATGATTAACTGATTGATGACTCATGTACACATCCTCTTCAGTTTTGCATTGAAGCAGCCGCCCCGCAGTAACAAAAGCCTGCAGAGCGGGTAACAGAAGGGTATCTGAACGGGTAACAGAGCAGGAAACTGAACAGGTAACTGAACGGGTAACAGAAAAGTCACATTTCCATAGTTGCATTCTATTATGAGCGGTGATATAGTTTATGTAGTTTTCAAAACTACATCTTGCATTTTCGTGCAATTTTTGTAATTCGTAATGCTGCTCAAATGAAAGGATCTGATCGACATGACGGTAAAAGAATTAAAGAAGTTTTTCGAAGATCATCTGGTTCCCTCCCGTCTATATCATATGAAGGGCGGGTATCACAAAAACCGCATCTGCATCGCCAAAAATAAAGCGAAAAAGGAATGGGAAGTCTACTTCAGTGAAGGCAGGACCAAAATCGGCCTCATGGAGTTCGCGACCGAAAGCGAGGCATGCCAGCGCATGAAAGAGGAAGTCTGCAAGGTCATGGAGCAGATCTACGGCCTGAGCTGGAAAGGTCTGGCATAATTTTCCCGCACTTTTGAAGTACTTTTGCAGTAAATACACGACTCCGCATAAGGGCGGAGGGCGGCAGTGCCGCCTCTGTCCCGCGACCCTTCCGCATCCGCCTCAAGGCAGAACTTTTCTTACGCGGGCGGTCCTATGGTCTTATATCGAAAGCCGGTGCTGTTCCCAGAACAGCACCGGCTTTTTGTCATCCGACACAGCAGTCAAATGAATTGATTTTGTCAGTACATTTCACGGGCCGTGTCATAAAAAAGGCTGCCACCGAAGTGACAGCCCCTGAATATTTTTTTCAAAAACAGCGAAAGCGGATGGATTACTTGTCGTTGATCGCCGCCTGTGCTGCTGCCAGTCTCGCGATCGGGACGCGGAAAGGTGAGCAGGACACATAGTCAAGGCCGACCTTGTGGCAGAACTCGATGGACGCGGGATCGCCGCCGTGCTCGCCGCAGATACCCAGGTGGATGTCAGGGCGGACCCTGCGGCCCTTCTCTGCTGCCATCTGAACCAGCTGGCCTACGCCGTTCTGGTCGAGGTGTGCGAAGGGATCGGACTCATAGATCTTGCTTGCATAGTAATCCTGCAGGAACTTGCCGGCATCGTCACGTGAGAAGCCGAAGGTCATCTGGGTCAGATCGTTTGTGCCGAAGCTGAAGAACTCGGCTTCCTCGGCAATCTCGTCCGCCAGCAGAGCAGCGCGGGGGATCTCGATCATGGTGCCGACCTTGTACTGGATATCGGAATTCTTCTCAGCCTTGACCTTGTCAGCGGTCTCGACAACAGTCTTCTTGACGAATGCGAGCTCTTTCTTGTCGCCTACCAGAGGGATCATGATCTCGGGCACGATATTGTAGCCGCACTCTTCGTTGACTTCAATGGCTGCTTCCATGACAGCTCTGGTCTGCATGCGGGCGATCTCAGGGAATGTGACAGCCAGACGGCAGCCGCGGTGTCCCATCATGGGGTTGAACTCATGCAGAGCGTCGCAGCGTTCCTTGACCTGCTGTACGGAGATGTTCATCAGTTTGGCCAGATCTTCGATCTCAGGCTCAGTGGTGGGAACGAACTCGTGGAGAGGCGGATCCAGGAAGCGGATGGTGACCGGACGGCCTTCCATTGCCTTGTAGATGCCCTTGAAGTCGCCCTTCTGGAAGGGGATCAGCTCGTTGAGGGCAGCCTCGCGCTCTTCGGATCTTCGGAATTCTGTCAGGGTTGAAGAACATGTGCTCGGTTCTGGTCAGACCGATGCCTTCCGCACCCATGCGGACTGCGTTTGCAGCGTCCTCGGGAGTGTCGGCATTGGTGCGGACTTTCAGCCTGCGGGCTGCGTCTGCCCATGCCATGATGCGCTGGAAGTTGCCGCTGATGGAAGCTTCCACGGTCTGGATATCGCCAAGATAGATCTTACCGGTGGAGCCGTCGAGGGAGATGTAGTCGCCCTCTTTGATCTTGTGGCCGCCCAGCTCGATGTACTTGTCTTCTTCGAAGACCTTGAGTTCACCGCAGCCGGAGACACAGCAGGTGCCCATGCCGCGGGCAACAACTGCAGCGTGGCTGGTCATGCCGCCGCGCATGGTCAGAACGCCTTCTGCGGCGTGCATACCCTCGATATCCTCGGGGGAAGTCTCCTGACGGACCAGGATGACACGGCTGCCTGCAGCGTGTGCGGCAACAGCGTCGTCAGCATTGAAATAAACGCGGCCTGCAGCTGCGCCGGGAGATGCCGGAAGGGCTTCGCCGATCTGCTGTCCGTTCTTGAGGGCCTTGGCGTCGAATACGGGGTGCAGCAGCTGATCGAGGGACTTGGCTTCGATTCTGCAGACTGCTTCCTCGGGAGTGATCATGCCTTCATCCACAAGATCGCAGGCGATCTGGATCGCGGCGTGAGCGGTGCGCTTGCCGTTTCTGGTCTGCAGGAAGAAGAGCTTGCCTTCCTCGATGGTGAACTCCATGTCCTGCATATCGCGATAGTGCTTCTCGAGCTTGTCAGCGATGGAGACAAACTGCTTGTAGCACTCGGGAAGATCCTTCTCCAGCTGAGTGATCTTGGAAGGTGTGCGGATACCTGCAACGACGTCCTCACCCTGTGCATTGATCAGGTACTCGCCGAAGATACCCTTTGCGCCTGTAGCGGGGTCACGTGTGAACGCAACACCGGTACCGGAAGTATTGCCCATGTTGCCGAATACCATGGACTGTACGTTGACAGCGGTACCCCAGGAATAAGGGATATCGTTCATCATACGATAGTAGTTGGCGCGGGGGTTGTCCCAGGAACGGAAGACAGCCTTGATGGCTTCCATCAGCTGAACCTTGGGATCCTGAGGGAACTCTTCGCCCATTTTCTCCTTGTAGATCGCCTTGTACTGCGCGATGACATCCTGCAGATCCTCAGCGGTCAGCTCGGTATCAAAAGTATAGCCGTGCTCTTTCTTCACGCCCTCAAGGATGCTGTCGAAGAAAGTCTTGCTCATCTCCATAACAACGTCAGAGAACATCTGAATGAAACGGCGATAAGAGTCATATGCAAAACGAGGATTGCCGGTCTTCTGCGCAAAGCCCTTGACAGAAACATCGTTGAGACCCAGGTTCAGGATCGTGTCCATCATGCCGGGCATGGATGCGCGGGCACCGGAACGGACAGAGACCAGAAGAGGATTCTCTGTGTCGCCGAACTTCTTGCCCTGAACGCCCTCAAGCCATGTGAGAGCCTCGAAGATCTGCTTCTGTGTGTCTTCATTGATGGTCTTGCCTTCGTTGTAGTAATCCGTGCAGGCCTCGGTGGAAATAGTGAAGCCGTTCGGGATCGGCAGGCCGATATTCGTCATCTCCGCAAGGTTTGCACCCTTGCCTCCCAGGAGATTGCGCATATCCGCGTTACCCTCGCTGAATTTGTAAACTCTTTTGCTCATTCATTACCTCCTTTTAATATGTTCCACGCAAATAAATTGCAGAAAACTGTCTATTTACACACGTTTTTTCAAGCACAAAAGCAAAAAGCTTATATGCAGATAAATACAGTAAAAAACTTACCCCTCATGTAAACCAGACAAAGTATTATACTACATATTTTTATTCTACGGCAACCGGCAATTTATAAAATGGCATTTTTCCTCGTACAAAAAGACATACATTTCCCGTAAAGCAAGAGAAGATTTTCTGCGGAACCCGGTTCCTCCGAAAACCTCCTGCTATGTATAAACTGTCTTCCGGTTCAAGGTATCCGGAAAGCCGTCACGGCAGCAGACCTGACTCTGCCGCCTCTTTCTATTCTTTGCTGTGAATCCCCTTTTCTTTGCTGTGAATCCCCTTTTCATGGAATTCGCCGGGGATAAAGCTGTCGAAGATATAAGCGTCAAAATGAGGCCGGACCTTTTTGAGATCCTCCTCACTCCTGACGGTCCATGCAGCGCTTTTCCCACGGAAAAGCGCGCGCCACAGACGCCTGGAAAGATTCCCCTGATACTGATGATTATAAGCTACAAAGTCGGGTCTTGTCACGAAATTTGTGACCAGAAACTGAAGGAAGAACCCGGGCGCCAGTTTGGAGGGAGTGCGGAATTCTTTCTGATGGATAAAACCGTCTGAAAGCTGCCCCCGCATAACATCAGGCCGGTTTTTCCGGTACCACAGAAGGACCAGGGGATTGAAGGATTCGATACAGTACTCACCGGGATAATCCCGCAGCAGCTGGTTGGCCGCGCGGCAGACCCTGAGGTCCATATATTCGACCTTCATCTCTATGATGAGCGGAACCTTTCCGTCCACTACCTTCAGTGCTTCTTTAAAAGTCGGAATCTTCTCACCACAGTCCAGCAGACGGAATCTGCTCAGTTCCTCAAGCGTATAATCAGCCACTCTTCCCTTCTGCCCGCACATGCGCCGCAGGGTAAAATCATGGAATACGACCGGCACCCCGTCCTTTGTGACCTGTATGTCAAACTCAATCCCATATCCGGCTTCGACCGCTCTGCGTATCGCCGGAAGAGAGTTTTCAGGATGTGAGGTTCCGTTTCGGTGCAGACCCCTGTGGGCGTAATAGTTGGTCCTGAAATTCTTCTTCTCAGGTTTTTTGCCGAGTCCGATCCGGGGCATGATGGTATACAAATAGACCGCCGAACCCACAGCAGCCTTCAATGCCAGGCTTCTCCCTTTCCTGCTTATTTTTTTCACATTCATATTAAGTAATCTCTGTATTAAATGATGTACCTGCGGACGACTATGGCCGTCCGGGAGTCTGAATAAGGGATTTGATTTCCTGTATACAGTGCCTGTAATTATACACTCTATGCAGAGCTCCGCCAACATCCTTTGTGCAGAGTTTCTTCTTTTTTTATAGTTTAATAGTTATGGCTTTAATAGCTGTGACCTTAATACCTGCAGCTTTAATACTTGCGGTATTTATAGCTGTAACTCTTATAGTTGCGGCTTTTATAGCTGCGGCTTTATTGGTTGAGGATTATTTAGCTGCAGCTTTTATAGTTGCGGCTTTATTGGTTGAGGATTATTTAGCTGCAGCTTTTATAGTTGCGGCTTTTTAGCTGCGGCTTTATCAGTTGAGGATTATTTTGTTGTGGCCATGGGCATGGCCGGCTGCAGTCAGCAGTGCCGCCCCCGGGCCCGATTCGGGTTTTCTGCCTGACAACGCAGGAAAATGCTCAAATTTCTTCCCGGGCGGAAAGTATCTTCTGCATACATTTTTCACAGAATGTATATTATTACTGGTTGCGGGAATTCGTTCTTTCCGATATGATAGAAAGTACGTATGATTCGGGATTGTACAAATAAAGGATTTTTCCACTTTATTCTTTTTGCGGTCTGTCCTTTATCGAAGAGTACGATAATCGGAATCCATGCATGAAATATCCGGTTATCATATATCGCCTGTACGTCCCGACCGGATCTGTTCACAGCCCGGCTTCAGCTTCCACTGTCCGGGCACACAGCATAAAAAAGGCGGCCTGCCGCTCTCTCCCTCAAGCGAGGTACAATAATACTATGATTTCAGCTAATGGAGTAACACTCCGCCTGGGCAAAAAAGCCCTTTTCGAAGATGTATCGATCAAGTTTACAGAAGGGAACTGCTATGGGATCATCGGCGCCAACGGCGCCGGCAAGTCCACCTTCCTCCGCATCCTCTCCGGCCAGCTCGAAACCACGAGCGGCAACGTCTCGATCACAGAGGGGCAGCGCCTTTCCTTCCTGGAGCAGGATCACAATAAATATGACAATCAGATCGTACTCGACACAGTCATTCAGGGTAATCCCCGTCTGTTCGAGATCCGCGCCGAGAAAGATGCCCTCTACGCAAAAGAGGACTTCTCCGATGAGGACGGAATCCGTGCCAGTGAACTCGAGACCGAGTTCGCCGAGATGGACGGATGGGAGGCCGAGTCCAACGCGGAAGCCCTTCTCAACGGTCTGGGAATCGAGACAGAGCTCCACGGTTATCTGATGCGCGAGATCACCGGTGCCCAGAAGGTCAAGGTTCTTCTTGCCAGGGCTCTTTTCGGCAATCCCGATGTCCTGCTTCTCGACGAGCCTACCAACCATCTGGATCTGGATGCCATCAACTGGCTGGAGGAGTTCCTGATCAACTTTCCCAACACCGTGATCGTCGTTTCCCACGACCGCTATTTCCTGAACAAGGTCTGCACCTATATCGCGGACATAGACTACGGAAAGATCACGCTCTATGCCGGTAACTACGACTTCTGGTACGAGTCCTCCCGTCTGCTGATCCGGCAGATGAAGGAAGCCAACAAAAAGAAGGAGGAGAAGATCAAGGAACTCAAGGAGTTCATCTCCCGTTTCTCCGCCAACGCCTCCAAATCCAAACAGGCGACAAGCCGCAAGCGCGCCCTGGAAAAGATCCAGCTCGACGAGATCAAGCCTTCCAGCCGCAAATATCCCTATATTGATTTCCGGCCCGACCGGGCGATCGGAAACGAGGTTCTCACTGTCAGCGGCCTCTCCAAGACCATCAACGGAGTGAAGGTCCTGAACAATGTCTCCTTCGTCATGGGCCACGACGACAAGATCGCTTTCGTCGGAAGCCAGGAGCTGTCCAAGACCACCCTGTTCGAGATCCTCATGGGCAACATGGAACCCGATGAAGGCACCTACAAGTGGGGCATCACGACCAGCCAGGCATATTTCTGCAAGGACAACACGCGTGAGTTCGACTCCAGCCTGACGATCACAGAGTGGCTGACCGGCTTCTCTCCCATCAAGGATGTGACTTACGTCCGCGGATTCCTTGGCCGTATGCTCTTTGCCGGCGAGGACGGCGTCAAACATGTCAACATCCTCTCCGGAGGTGAGAAAGTCCGCTGCCAGCTGTCCAAGATGATGATCAGCGGAGCCAACTGCCTGATCTTTGATGAGCCCACCAACCACCTGGATATGGAATCCATCTCCGCCCTCAACGACGGCATGATGCGCTTCCCCGGTGTCGAGCTCTTCGCCTGCCGCGACCATCAGGTCGTGCAGACCACAGCAAACCGCATCATCGAGATCCTTCCCGACGGAACCATCATCGACAAGGTCTCCACTTACGACGATTATCTCGAGGCCAATGCCGATGCCAGAAAGCGCACCGTCTACATCGCCTCCAGAGACGAAGACAGCAACTGACCAGCTGCTCTGTTCCCGCCTCTCTTGCAAGTCGAAAAAATGCATTGCGCCTTCTATGTCATAAAAATCAAAAAGGGTACCGCATACATGTGCGGTACCCTTTCTTTTTTATCGCCTGACCGCTGAAAGGCATCTCTTTCGCCTGACGGCGAACCGCGGCCTGCGGGAGTGCAGAACTTCTCTGTTGGCACTCCATTGTGCCTTATATTTTTGCGTCAGTTCGCGGATGGCTCATCGGCTCATCACGCATCAATTCACGGAAGGCTCATCACACGTCAGTCCCCGGATGGCTCATCACACATCAGTTCACGGATGGCTCATCACGCGTCAGTCCCCGGATGGCTCATCACTTTTGCGCTCAGCGGGAATGAAAACTCTGTCTCCGTGCGGGTGCAGGGCAAGCTGGGCTTCCTTCACAGCCTCGTCGCAGAACATGCGCTGGGAGTCGATCAGTTCCTTTCCTCTCTTGTCCACACGCTCGTAAGTTCCGTCGCTCTTCAGAACATGGGCTTTGACCGTGTCGACCAGCTCCACATCGAGGATATGGATCACTTTGGCAACGATCTCCCTGTCTTCGATCGGGAAGAGGATTTCCACGCGGCGGTCCAGGTTTCTGGGCATCCAGTCCGCGCTCGCGGCATACACTTCGGGAGTTCCGCCGTTCTCAAAATAGAAGATGCGGCTGTGCTCCAGGAAATTGCCCACGATGGAACGCACATGAATATTATCGCTGACACCGGGTATGCCGACCTTGAGGCAGCAGATGCCGCGCACGATGAGGTCGATCCTGACGCCCGCGGAACTGGCCTCATAGAGGGCAGCCATGATATCGGGGTCGCACAGAGAGTTCATCTTGGCTTTGATCAGGGCCTTCTCTCCTCTCCTGGCGTGCTCAGCCTCGCGCCGGATCAGATAGAGGAAGCGGTCCTTGAGCCAGAGGGGAGCCAGAGACAGGCGGTTCCAGTAGCGGGGCTCCGAATAGCCGGACAGCATATTGAAGGCGCTCGTGGCATCTTCGCCGATGTCATCCCGGCAGGTCATGAGGCCTATATCCGTGTAGATCTTGGCCGTGGAATCATTGTAGTTGCCGGTCGCCAGATGCACATATCTGCGGATCCCGTCCTCTTCGCGGCGCACCACCAGGGTGATCTTGCTGTGAGTCTTGAGTCCCACAAGACCATAGATGACATGGCAGCCCGCGCGCTCCAGCATTCTGGCCCAGACAATGTTGTGTTCCTCGTCAAAACGGGCCTTGAGTTCGACCAGGACAGTGACCTGTTTTCCGTTCTCGGCCGCCCGGGCAAGCGCCTTGATGATGGGGGAATCGCCGCTCACCCTGTAAAGAGTCTGCTTGATCGCCAGAACATCCGGATCGTCCGCTGCCCTGGAGACAAAATCCACGACCGGTCTGAATGTCTGATAGGGGTGATGCATGAAAATATCCCCGCCCCGGATCTGTTCGAAAATATCACAGCCCGCGGGCAGTCTCGGAATCTCCTGCGGCCGGGCATAACGGTTCTCCCTGAGCCATTCAAATCCATTGAGACCATAGATTTTCATCAGGAAGGTCAGGTCCAGAGGCCCGTCGATCTTGAAGATCTTGTCCTGAGACACCGAAAATTCCTTCTGCAGGAAGTCCAGCAGCCTTGGGTCAATATCTTCATCCACTTCGAGCCGGATCGCGTAGCCCCTCTGCCGCTTCTTGAGCTGTTTTTCAATCTCCACAAGAAGATCGGCCGCCTCGTCCTCGTCAATGGTCAGGTCAGCATTCCGTGTCACACGGTAGGGATAGGTGCAGATCACGTCATAATTCAGGAAGAGACTGTCCATGTGATACCTGATGATCTCCTCCAGGAAAATGATCCTGCGCATGGTCGTCTGCGCAGGGGCGGACTGCTCTCCGCGCTCTGCGGAAGCCGGATCCTCATTCTGTTCCGCCGGGAGTCCTGCCTGTGATGCCGTGACTTTCCCGGTGGCTTTTTCTTTTTTATTTTTCTTTTTACCGTCTTCCTTTCTCATAGCCGCCGCCTGGGCGTCGGTGATCTCCACCTCGGGCAGCTCCAGGATCCTGGGAAGGACATCGGGCACCTGAACGGTCGCGAACTGAAGAGCCGTCTTTCCTTCTTTTCCGTCTTTCCCGTCTTTTCCCTCTTTTCCGGATTTCTTCTGTTTTCTGGTATACCCGGGGATTCCCTTGCCGGTACCCGCCTGACGGGTCAAAAGGGCGCAGAGATTCAGGCTCTTGTTTCTGATCAGCGGGAAGGGCCTGGAATTATCCACTGCCATGGGGGTCAGGACCGGAAATACGGCATTCTGGTAGAAGTCCTCGACAAAACTGCGTTCTTCCGGAAGAAGATCCTCGTATTTGTCCACGATATCCAGGCCGTTTTCGCGAAGTCCGGGGACAAGCTGACGGTTATAGGTCGTATACTGCCTCTGCATGAACTTATGTGTCTCCGCAAGGATCGCGGTCAGCTGCTCTCCGGCGGTCATTCCCGCGATATCCCTCTTTCTGTATCCGGCATTCTGCATATCCTGGAGGGACGCGACCCGGACCATGAAAAACTCATCCAGGTTGGAGGCAGTGATTCCAAGGAATTTGAGCCGTTCAAACAGGGGGTTGTCCTTGTTTCTCGCCTCGCTGAGGCAGCGGCGGTCGAACTGAAGCCAACTCAGTTCCCGGTTATGATAATACTGAGGATTTGCATATTTTTCTGTGATTTCCAGCATCATCTTCTCCTCTTAATACTTCAGTGCTGTCACAAACTACATATGATGGAAGCTTCGCGCTTATGTGTCTGCCCGATGCGCAGGTTCACGCGCGGACGCTCATGTAAGGGCGCTCAAATGCGGCGCTCATGCGAAGGCTCATTTGCGCAGGCTCATATGCGGACGCTCATGTAAAGGCGCTCATCGCTTTTTCTGCTTGATCACGGGTTTGATCCCGAATACTTCTTCGAAGAAATCCGCCCGCTTATCGAACAGGCCCTTTTCGAGGGAAATATCTTTTCCTGTCTCCACGGTGATGGTCATCTTGCGGTCCTGGATCCGGATCTGGAAGTCCCCGAATTTCTGCTGGTGAGACCGGTCCAGCGCGTTGGCAACACGGAGAATGGCCGTGAGACGGGCCACTGTCATGCAGGACTCCGCATCCAGAGACGGCTCTTCCGCAAGGATTTTTTTATAGGCGAAATCACCGTGGTTGAAGCGGACGACACAGGCGACGATGGTCTGCTCTTTACCGGAGATTCCGATGATCTCCGTGGATTTCAGAATGTTGTAGGAGCACTCGGCCAGATTGGTCATGCTGATATACTTGCCGCAGTCATGGAGAGTTGTGGCGATCTGCAGAAGAAGCCTCTCCCGGCTTCCCATTCCGTGCAGTTTTTTCGTGCTCTCAAAAATCTTCAGGGCGATCTTACCTATGGTGCTGGATCTGTCTTCGCTGCCCTGATAGCGGCGGCTGATCTGTTCCGCACAGGCCAGGATATCCTTTTTAAAATCATGCGGCTCGTGCAGGTATTTGTGTTTTTCAGCATATTCATAGGCGATCCCGTCAGCCAGAGTCACGCAGGGAACCCAGATGAGTTCGGCATTCACACATTCTGTGATGCACTTGAGCATGATGGCCGAGATCCTCAGAAGAGGAATGTTGTCCTCTTCGATTCCCATCCTGTCTGCCAGATCATGGAGACTGTATTTCTCCAGGTCACCCAGAAAACGATAAAAATCAGACGAACTGATAAAGCCTCCTATGCGCTTTATCTTTTCAGGTGTGTCCGTCATGTGTTCCCGGAAGTTGTAGACCTGCTTGCGGACGACCTCTGAGATATAATCATCCACCAGTATGATATTGCTGATCTTGGTATCCTTCAGATATAGTTTTTGAAAAATCTGAAGATGGGAATTGACCATCTCTTCCACGAGTGCGGGGGTCTTGTGGCTGCCCGCCCCGATCCTGTGCAGCAGTTCATTGATGCGCAGGACTCCCAGCTGAAGGTTCTGAGTGAGCACCAGGCGGTCCTTTTCAAAGAGAGAAATCTGGATGCTGCCGCCGCCGAAATCAACGATGGCAGTGCTTCTTCCGATGACCCGGCTGAATCCCTCCCCTTTCGAGGCGATCGATTTATAGTCCAGGAAGCGCTGCTCGGAATTGCCCAGCACGTCGATATGTATTCCCGTCTCCTGTTCGATCTGCCTGAGAACTACAGAGGCATTTTCCATATCTCTGAAAGCACTTGTGGCGTAGGCTTTATAGTCCCGCACACCGTAGCTGTCCATGGCTCTGCGGAAATCCAGAAGGATCCTTTTGACTTCCGCGACATGGGCAAAGCTGATCCTGCCCTGTTCATAGGTGTCGGTTCCCAGGTCGATCAGATGTATGATGTCATCGAGCTGACGGATTCCGTTCTTTTTGGAAAGTTCAAAAATCTTGAGTTCTACTTCGTGGCTGCCGACATCGATCGCGCCAAAAAGATTAGCCATCTCTTCCCCCTTTTTTAAATGAACTGCTGAAGGCCTGAAACGGCAGCGGTCCATGCTGCCCCGTTTTTACGAATGAAACTTATATATGGAAATACCCATCATGGGAATTCTCATTCCGGCTCTCCCATTTTCAGGAGTTTTGCCGCCTGGTCCGCTGCGATCAGCGGATCGATGATATCGTCCATATCCCCGTTCAGGAAGGAATCGAGTTTGTAGAGTGTGCATTTGATTCTGTGGTCTGTCACTCTTCCCTGAGGGAAATTGTAAGTCCTTATTTTCTCGGAGCGGTCACCGGTGCCAATCTGGCTGCGCCGCAGGTCTGCCTCCTCGTCGTGTCTGCGCTGCATCTCCAGATCATAGAGTTTGGATCTGAGGAGAGCCCAGGCTTTGGCCTTGTTCTGCAGCTGCGACTTCTCGGTCTGGCTGTAAATGACGATCCCTGTGGGATAATGGGTGAGCCGCACTGCCGAATCTGTCGTATTGACGCACTGTCCTCCGTTTCCCGAGGCGCGCATGACGTCGATACGGACATCTTTTTCCGGAATATCGATTTGTATGTCATCTTCGATTTCCGGGATCACAGCCACTGTACAGGTGGAAGTATGGATCCTGCCTCCGGATTCAGTCACCGGAACGCGCTGTACGCGGTGCACGCCGCTCTCATATTTTAGGCGGGACCAGGCTCCTTTTCCCGAGATAATAAAACTGACCGACTTCATGCCCCCGATGCCGATCTCCTCGAAGCTGACTGTCTCGACACTCCAGCCGCGGCCTTCCGCGTAGTGGACATACATGCGGTAGACATCACCGGCAAACAAAGCCGCTTCGTCGCCGCCGGCACCTGCCCGGATCTCCACGATGACATTTTTATCATCGTTTGGATCTTTGGGAAGAAGAAGGATCCGCAGTTTATCCTCCAGCTCAGAAGCAGCCTCCCTGGCCAGTGCCAGTTCCTCCTTGGCCAGCGCACGCATCTCCTCGTCGCTCTCCTCTCCCAGAAGAGCCTGCGCCTCAGCCGCGTCCTCATCTGCCTTTTTGAAAGCCAGGTATGTCTCGACAACAGGAGCCAGCTCGCTCTGTTCCTTCATGAGCGCCCGGAAACGATTCTGGTCAGATGTCACATCCGGGCTCATCAGTTCCTGTGAGAGGTCCTCATAACGAAGGACCACTCCTTCCAGTTTTTCAAACATTCTATCTATTCACCCTGCAGGCAGAATCCTGTCCGGTTACTGTGTGTTCTTCAGCACCATGGTTTCCGCCAATATAAACAATATAAAAATAATAAATATAATAAATAAAAATAATAAATATTAAACGAACGCAGTGCCGTTTCTTTACGGATAATTTTTATACAAATAGTTTATCACATTATGGCCAAAAATAATCCCACTAAAACAGATCAGAAAAAGAAAGCGACAAAAAGGATCAGGGGATAAAGTAAAGCTGTCTGCCCTGTCGTCTGATCGTCCGTAGTCCGCCTTCAAATCCCGGATCATCCCCGGCTTACCGACCGGCTGATCGTCCGGAGTCCGCGTTCAAATCCTGGATCATCCCCGCTCACAGGCCTTGCTGATCACCCGGGATCCGCGTTCAAGACCCGGATCAAGACACGGATCATCCCCGCTTCTGGGCCATGCTGCAGACTGCAGTGACTATGCGGTCATTTCCGCCGTAGTCCTTGAGGACTTCTATACCGTAATAACCGGCCTCCTGCAGCAGACAAGAGACCGCCTCCGCCTGGTCGTATCCGATCTCAAGCATCAGTCTTCCTCCTATCACAAGAAAGTCTGGTGCCTCACGTATGATTCTCCTGTAAAAGTCCAGTCCGTCCTGTCCGCCATCCAGAGCCAGCCGGGGTTCACAAATGCTCACCTCCGGGGCCAGTGTCGCTATAACGTCTGTCGGGATGTAGGGAGGATTGGAAATAATCAGGTCAAAGGCAGGCCTTTGCAGATTCAGGGCTGACGGAAAAGGAAATTCCGAAGCCGAAGAGTGCAGCGCAGGGGAATTTTTTTCCTCCGTATCTGACAGGGCTGCGAAGAGATCCCCCTGAAGCCACACGGCCCGGTCCGACAGTCCCAGACTTTCTCCATTCCTGCGGGCGATCTCGAGCGCCGCCCCGGAAATGTCTGTTCCCACGCCCTGGCAGCCGTTTGTATAGCGGAGCAGACTCAGCAAAATACACCCGCTGCCGGTACAGAGGTCAAGGATACGTGAGCCGTCGTCGATCAGCCTCAGGGCCTCTTCCACCAGGTTCTCCGTATCCTGCTCCGGGATCAGGACATCCTCAGACACCACAAAGGGCAGTCCCATAAAGGACTGCTCTCCGATAATGTAAGCCAGCGGCTCTCTGGCCGACCTGCGCCTTGCCGCCTCCAGAAAAGCCCCTCTTTTTTCTTCGCCGACGGGGCTCTCCGGGTCGGACAGCAGTCGATTTGTATTGATACCGCAAAAGTGCTCCAGAAGCAGCCGGGCATCCAGACGTCCGTCCTCGAGTTCCTCCAGAAGCGCCGCTCCTTCCTCATAGACCTGGCGGCAGGAATATTGCTTTTCCGGTCCGGATAATGATTTCATTCTTTCTCCGCTTTTAAAAAAATATGATGGTCATTTGCAATCAGCTGAGGCAGCCGCAGAGCAGGATCCCTTTGTATCCTGAGATTCTGTCTGTCCTGTTCCGAATTCCTTCTCCAGATAAGCCCGCCAGTCAAAGACCGCGTTGACAGATTCTATGGCTACAGCCAGCATTTCCTCATCGGGCTCTTTGGTCGTCAGTCCCTGAAGCCATAAGCCTGGTTTGGACAGGAGCGCGATCAGGGGGTTGTCCGAGCTTCCCGCGAACCGGATTAGTTCATAGGAGATTCCCGAGATCACCGGCAGCAGCAGGATCCTGATTCCTACTCTGGCGATCGGATTCCTGACCCTGATAAAGAAAAAGAGTACAATACTCACCATCATAACGAACAAAATAAAACTGCTGCCGCAGCGCTTGTGCAGACGCGTTGCCTTGGCGGCATTGTCCACAGTCAGCTCATGCCCGCTCTCCAGGCAGTTGATGCACTTGTGCTCGGCACCGTGGTACATGAAAAGCCTGCGGATATCCTTCATCATGGAAATCAGAAGAATATACCCCACGAAAATGCCGATGCGGATCACGCCTTCAAAAAGTGAGAGCAGGTTGGCATTTCCGATCAGATTGACCAGGCGGGAGGCAATAAAATAGGGAAGAACCATAAAAAGTCCGATTGCCAGGGCAAAGCTGAGAACCATAACTCCTGCCATCAGGATTTTCTCCAAAGGAGATTCCTCATCTGCTGCGCTGCCGCCGGCCTTCTTTCCGGAGTCTTCTGTACCACCGGACTCTTCCGCAGCAGACCCGGTCTCTTCCACAGCAGACCCGGACTCTTCCGCAGCCTTTCCGGTCTCTCCCGAAGAACCCCCGGCTCCTTTCACAGCAGCCCTTGTCTCTCCCTCAGCAGACCCGGTCTCTTCCACAGCCTTTACAATCTCTCCCACAGCAGACCCGGACTCTTCCGCCTGTGGGGTGCTCTTGGTGCTCTTCTTTGCGGATGAAGCCTTCTCTGCCTCTTCGGGGTCATCCTCGGCGTAAATTGAAGCGGAATAGTCCGTGCACCTCAGCCCCAGAACCATTGAATCGATAAAGACAAATATTCCTCTTATAAAAGGGATCTTTTTCAGCGGGGAATCCGCGAAAAAGCCCTTGTATTTTTCTTTTTTCACTGTGATGCTTCCATCACTTCTGCGAACCGCAACCGCGTAGTCTTCGCCGTTGCGCATCATCACTCCTTCGAGAACGGCCTGACCGCCGATTCCCGAATTTCGCTGATTACATTTTTTCATATATTTTAACGGCCGGTAAAATTTTGATCAGCCTGCCTTTTCCAGCTTCCTGCTGCGGCAGTCTGTCATAGCAGTCTGTCACAGCAGTCTCTCACGAGGCATTTTGTACAGGCTGCCTGTATAAACCGGCTTTACCCTTTCTCCGATGCGGACATACGCTTGTCCGCACAATAGTCGACAGAATGAAAATGACAAATCGAAAAGCCGATAAACCAGAATTTTTTAAACATCAGTGCAGGCATTATTATGATGTAAAGGTCAAAAGCCAGGAAAAGGCTCTGAGTCTCGTCAATATGCACATACAACCGCAGGACCATTGCGCAGCTCCGAAGGAGATGTTGCCAAGGTGTTTGTGCATATTGACGAGACGGATTATCTTTAAACACCTTTTGACCCCGACATCTTATTATTGGTATAAAACAAGGACGGCAAGACGCAAGGGGAACTGTGGTCTCCCCTGCCGCCTTGCCGTCTGAATTTGTTTTATCAATATTACTTGTTGCCCAGACCGTACTTTCTGTTGAACTTATCGATACGACCCTTGGCTGCTGCAGTCTTCTGTGTGCCGGTGTAGAAAGAGTGGCACTTGGAGCAGACTTCGACGTGGATCTCAGGAGATGTGGATCCGGTCACGAATGTATTGCCGCAGTTGCAGGTAACAGTTGCCTGATAATACTTGGGATGAATTCCCTCTCTCATGATTTTCCTCCTTACCTGGGCGCCTGATGCCGCTGTTTCCCCTGCTGCAAAAGGATCTGTCCTGAACAGTGGCTGAACAAAGACAAACAAAAGCTTCCGCAAACGGGCGAAATACGGATACCGGTTAGACGCGCCCCGTATGATTCAAAATAACAACGTGCTGTCCTTACACAGCATTTCGATTATAGCACCCAAATATATGCCGTGCAAGAAATATTTTTCAAGAAATATTTTTTCTTTTTCGGCTTTTTCGTTTTTGCCTTTTTCATTTTTAAGTTAAAACCATCTCAATAATGCCCGGATTTCGTGCCGGGCTGAAAATCAGCTTCGCCGATACTGTGATCTGTCCGCTCCCTCTCGAAGACGCGGGTATGCAGCAATTCGTTTTCTTTTCATTCTACCGGTTTCATTCCCGTGTTCTCCCCAGATCAGCCTGAAGCAGTTCAAAAGCTTTTGAAAACCAGGCGGTAAAGCTTTCAGGAGAAGACTCCAGCCAGTCCCGAAGCCCGTTCACGGATATCCACTTTACTTCATCACACTCATCCGGATCTGCCTCCACCTTTATGTCCGCTTCATCGACCAAAATATAAAAAACATGGTCGATCTCATTTTCAGCCAGGTCCGGGAACTGCTTGAAATAACTGAATACTCCGGCCTCATGAAGTTGGCCGCAGACAACATCTCCGGGTAAATCCGTATCCGGGCTTTTGTCCTGCAGCAAAATATTCAGCCCCAGCTCGTGCCGCACTCCCCGAAGCACCGCTTCTGAAAGAGACTCTCCTCTTCTCTGGTGAGAACAGCAGGAATTGGACCACAGACCTCCCGAATGGTACTTGACGCCGGCGCGTTTCTGTACCAGTATCTTTCCATCATAGATGTTCAGTATAAAAACAGAGAACGCGCGATGGCGCACCGCATTGCGGTGTACTTCTATTTTCTCACCATAACCCGTCACGCTGTCATTTTCATCTACAGTCATAATCCATTCATTCATAAAATGACCGACTCCCGCCTGTGCCTGATAAAAAGGCCTCAAAAAAAAAGACCCGACAGCACAATACTAGATATAAGAGATTTGAAATGAGCTGTTTGCCGGTTACTGTCACGCCTTCAAAGGGGGCGCAGACCTGTAAAATCTGAAAAGCAACCATGTTCCTTCGTGTTTCTTCCACAGAGGCCTGCAAGCTGTGCTCACAGACGCAAATGTGGTAAAATGATAAAAGGAAACCGCGGCAGGCACAGGCCTGCATCTCCTGCAGATTTCTAATTCTGCTGCAGGGAAAACTTCTCCGGAGCTTTCTCATCCCGCTGCCGTCGTCAACTTCTCTACAGTTGCTGCCGGAGGCTTCCGGCATTGGAGGTAATATATGATCCGCGATATCGAAATCAACACTATGGAAGATCTTTTTGAAATGATCTCCGAGCAGGATTACCGGGCAGATCTGGGAAGACACCGCAACCTCTTTATCTACAGAGGAGAGCCGGATGCCACCTATACTCTTTCCACCAGCCTCCGCCGGCACTGCAAGGACAAGAGCAGTTTTCTGGAGGCTCCCATGCTGCTCAATTTCACCAAATACGCGATCCTGCAGGAACCCACGATCCAGGATTCGGTCTGGAATCAGATGATTCTGGGGCAGCATCACGGTCTTCCCACAAGGCTTCTGGACTGGTCTTTTTCCCCGATCGTTGCCCTGCACTTTTCGACAACAGAAAGTGATCTGGAAATGATGGACGCCCGGGACGCTGTCATATGGCGGATTGACATCCATGAGCTTCACGACATGCTTCCTGAAAAATACCGGTTAATTATCAGCAAGTACAACACGACTGTCTTTTCCGTCAGTATGCTCAGGGAAGTCTGCGAGAGTCCGAAACAATACGACATGGATATGCAGGATAAATCCATGGTCATCATCGAGCCGCCTTCGCTTGATCCCAGAATCGTCAATCAGTATTCCTTCTTTTCCATTATCCCGGACCAGATGACGGATATAGCCGGATTTCTAAACACGTACACAGATCTGACCCGGCGCTTCATTATTAAAAAAGAACTCCGCTGGAGGATCCGGGACATGCTGGATCACCAAAACATCACAGAGCGCATCGTCTATCCAGGCCTGGATGGTCTCTCCCAGTGGCTGGGCAGGCACTATTTTGTGCGCAATTGATCCCTATATTCCGCCCTTCTATCCGCAGCTTCAATTCAGCAAACCAAAAACGGCTGCCCGCGCGTTTTCTTCAGGCATGCATCAGTCCGCGGACTGTGCATGCCTGACCCTTTTTCCCGGGACTGCTTCAGTCGACGGACAATACCTGCCGGACCGTTTTTCTCCGGGACCGCTTCAGTCGGCGGACAATACCTGCCGGACCGTTTTCTCCGGGACTGCTTCAGTCGACGGACAATACCTGCCGGACCGTTTTCCCGTTCCATTCGCCCGCTTCCATCATCTGTGCGTCGGGATTGTAATACTCCCGCAGATAGGCGATCGTCGCGTCAGGATCCTCATCCAACAGAAATACATCGGGGCTTTTTTCCGATAGTCCTGAGATCGCTTCGTACGGATTATGGGAGAATCCGTATTTCTGCAGGACCGCATTGTAAGGGGCGGACTCCACCTTCCATCCTCCCAGCAAGATAACATTCCCGAGTATCCCCTGGGGCATGGGCTCAAAAGGGCCGGAGAAACGCGACGCGGACAGTATTCCCAGCTTGGTGACATACAGGTGGTCCGTGTCTTTGGAAATCTCCATCATTTTTTCTCTTGTCTCCTGCCTGTTCTTTCTGCTGTCCGCGCAGTGGCTTGACAGCCTGCCTTTCCATCCCGGGATCTGAATAAAAGCGCAGACCGCCATGACGGCCAGAATCAGGATCGTCCTGCCCGTGTTTGCCGCCCTGCTCCTGTGCGCCGGCTTCCATGTCCACAAAAGTACAGTCAGGGCGCTGATCCACAGGCCCACGTCCACTCTGTTGTAGAGATATCTGCCCTTGAGGAAAAGATAGTAATAGAGCGCCACAAACAGCAGGGCCTCCGCTGCCAGAGCAGCCAGAGCGCGCCAGTCATGCCTTCCGAAAAGAAGCCACAGACCCAGGATGACCAGAAAACACCTGACAAGCCGGTTCTTGAGAAAGCCTTTGGGGACTTCCCTGGCAAATTCTTTGGCTGTCTCCAGGCCCGGCTCTTTTGCTTTTCTCACCTGTGAGAGCTTTTTCATCACTTCCGTGGAAAAAACATCCGTATCCCCGCTGTTCCATGTATCAAACAGATCATAGGCAGTCCTGCTGATGCCCAGTTCCTTGTAGATATCTTCATGCTCCTCATATTTCGGCATCCCGTAATCCATCAGTTCGGACCGGGTATTATTGTATTCCACAAAATTTTTCCAGACCGGATCTTTCTCATAGACCTTCTGGTCAAATACTACCAGGGCAGCGCACATGGCTCCCAGGATCAGGCAGGTGATGAGACAGCGGCAGAATATCTTTCCCTTTCCGGGAACGTTTTTATTTTTTCCCGCGTCGAGAAGCATGAGCAGGGGGATCCCGGCGGTGAGGATGGCACAGGCGGCAGACTGGGCATAGCGTCCCAGAACGCTGCAGACCGCAAGGGAGATTCCCCACAGCAGATCTGCTTTGAGGATTTTCCTGTCCTCTCCCCCTCCCCAGAGTCCGTTCCAGATGAGAAGCATTCCTGCGGCGGCCAATACTCCCGCCGTCTTGGTATACTGAATATTAATATAGCATTCATAGGCGGCAAATGACTGGACCAGAAGCGCAAGGGCAAATCCCGCCCCCTTTCTGACGCGGCAGCAAAGGACGTATGTGATCGCAGTGAACGACGCGCACAGAGCCAGGAACTGGAACCAGGAGTACCAGGGGATCAAGGGAAAATGTCTGTAAAGTCCGGTCAGCACGAGTCCGACGAGGTAATTCTGATAGACCATGTGGGGATCGAAACTCCCAGAGAAAAGACAAACCTTAAAAACCGGCTCTTGCCGGTCATGGTCTGCTCCTCCCGCCATCCGGCTTCCGAATCAATGTCTGTCCTTTTTCTTCCCGAATAACCCCTGTCCTGTGCGTATCCGTTCCTTGCCATTTTCCATCCCTTCCTGCGCCCTCGCGGACCGGCACTTAAGATATATGCCTCAAAATATGTTTTTCTCAAGACGTATGTCTTATCATCTGCCTCTCAAAGTGTATATTTCAAAATGCGTTTCTCAGGCTGAGTCCTTCAGAATATCCGCTTAGGAGTAACTGCATCAGAATGACTGATTCTGAATAACTGCATGCGAATGACAGATTCTGAATAACCGCATCAGAATAACTGATCCTGAGTAATTGTATCAGAATAACTGATCCTGAGTAATTGTATCAGAATAACCGGTTCAGGATAATTGTATCTGAATGTCTGATTCAGAATACCTCCTTCAAACGATGTCTGATACAGAATTATAGCCTTGTCCAAAACCGATTACAACATCTTTCCGGCCCGGATCATTCCGAGATTGTCCGGCCGCTGCGATACCCGCCTTTTCGAAGGTATATACTTGCAGGACTCTGAAATCCGTAACGTATGAGGCGCAAAATCTGCAACATCTCTGTAATCTGCTCTGTAATATGCAGCGTGCAGAAATCTGTAATATGTACATTTTCGTCCTTCTCTGTTATAATCACTTGTCAATTGGACTGATCCGGAACGCCGGATATCCGTAATTTCTAATAAAACTTTAATGAAGAAGAATTATAATGAAAAAACTAATTGATTCAATGAGGAAACACGGGCAGCTGGCTGCTTTTGTCATGATCTGCGTGAGCATTCTGCTCTGCGTTCTGCTGCTGCCTGACGAGCAGAGCTATAAGTCTCCGCTGCAGGAATACAAGGACAATGACGTCAAGGTCGGAAGGATTATTTTTTCAAGGCCCTCCGGCTTTTATGACGAGCCCTTTACCCTGAGGATCAAGGCCCCCACCAATCAGATCTACTACACACTGGACGGCAGCGAGCCGGTCCGGGGAAAGAAGGGAACCTTCCGCTACGAGGGATCTGTCGAGATCGATGATGCCACTTCCAATAAAAATGTTCATTCCATGCGCACGGATGTGACCACCGGGTTCGACCTGGAAGCGGTGGAAACTCTCAGCAAAGGGCGCCGTGTGATGAATTATCAGACTCCGGATTATCCCGTTGATAAATGCACGATTCTACGGGCGGCTTTTTATGATATTGACAACAGCCGCAGTGAGATTGAAACGGCTTCCTATTTTGTCGGTTATAAGGACCGGAAGGGATACGGGGGAGTCAAGGTGGTCTCCATTGTCACTGACCCCGACAATCTTTTTGATTATGAAAAGGGAATCTATGTCACGGGGAAGACCTTCCATGACTTCGCCGCCTCGGATCCATTTGAAAATGACGATATCTGGTACCGCCATTTCTGGTGGTGGTGGGACGCCAACTATCACAACAGAGGAGCGGACTGGGAGCGCGAGGCCAATGTCCAGTTCTTTTCCGGGGACGGAGATCTGATTCTGCAGCAGCAGGCGGGGATCCGGATCCAGGGAGGCGGAAGCAGGGGCTATCTTCCCAAGAGTCTGAATCTGTATGCACGCAGGATCTATGACGGGGACACCCGCTTTCACTATGATTTCTTCGACACTGGTTTTAACCCCAAGCGCCTTACGCTCACCTGCGGCGGCGACGACTGCTACACCAAGCAGAAAGACCGTCTGGTCTCAGAGCTCGCCGCTGATCAGGGTTTTGCCACCATGCACTATGAGCCCTGTCTCCTGTTCCTGGACGGCGAATTCTGGGGATTTTACTACCTCACCGAAAAATATGATGCCAAATACTTCAGCTATTATTATGATGTTCCCGAAGAAGAGGTGCTGATCGTCAAAAATAACGAAGCGGGCACCGGACTTGAAGAAGATCAGGCCCTCTATGAGGAGATGAAATCCTTCATTGAAGAAAACGACATGTCCGTGAAAAAGAATTATAAAAAAGCCTGCGAGCTCATCGACATGGACAGCTTCATCAACTACTACGCAGCCCTGATCTACTGCGGCCGCTGCGGCGACTGGCCTAACGGAAACTTCGCCCTCTGGCGGACCCGTGAGGCCCCTCCGGAAACAGAGACGTCCGGTGAGAGCAGCACGAATTCCGAAAGTGATTCGTCCTCTCCTTACCGGGACGGCCGCTGGCGCTGGATTCTTTTCGATGTGAACTCGGAAGCCATCTCCTCGGAGCTGACCGAACATGACACCCTCCACTATGTCATAAAAGCGAATAAGATGAAGATGTTCGGCAGTCTCTGCAAAAGCCCCGAATTCCGCCGGAAATTCGAGGAGCGCATTCTGGAGTACGGCAGTACGATCTTCACTCCCGAATCAGTCAATGAGAAGGTCGACGAATATGCAAAACAGATGACAGCTCCCATGGCGATCCACTTCCGCCGTTTCTTCGGGAAGAACTCCGGCCTGGATTTTACTGACATCACCGACACCAATATCCGGGGCTTCTTTACAGACAGATACAGCACAGTACAGGAATTTCTGAAAAAGAACTTTGATGATTACGGGGATTGACGCTGACTCTGAAATCCCCGCCTTATTCCCGTTGGCGGCATTCCCGGGACAAATCCCTTTGGGATCTGCTTTACTTTTACCAGCGCAGGGCTTAAACAAACAGCGGGCAGGCATCCACAAAGACGAATATGCCCGCATATCCGGCCTTGCGGTCATTTACGGGCACCCGCCCATGACCACAGGCATGTCCGGAAAACCGGATTTTTTGAAAGGCAGGAACAATGATTTTTAAAAGCGGAAAAAAACTTCATATACCTGCTCTCGTTCTTCTGATCACGACGGTCGTCCTTGCCGCACTTCTTTTGACAAAAGAGTTCCCCTGGCTGCCTCCCCGCCAGGAATATGAAAATAATGCCGTCAAAAAGAGCCGGATCATCTTTTCAAAGCCCTCCGGTTTTTATGACAAGGCTTTTACCCTGAAGATCAAGGCACCCACCAACGAAATCTATTATACCCTTGACGGGACAGAACCTGTCCGGGGAGAGGAAAACACCTTCCGCTATAAGGGCGGTATCAAGATTTCTGATGCCACAGAGCAGGAAAATGTGCATTCCATGCGCACGGACGTGACCCACAGCTTCAACACTGAGCTTCTGGCAGAATACGCAAAGGATTATGCCTCCAGGGGCTATGTGGTTCCGGACTATCCTGTCGACAAGTGCACGATCCTTCGGGCAGCTTTTTACACAGAAGGGGAAAAACGCAGCGAAGTCGAGACAGCTTCCTATTTTGTCGGCTATAAAGGCCGGGAGGGCTATGGAAAGGTGAAAGTCGTCTCTGTGGTCACAGACCCCGCCAATCTTTTTGATTATGAAAAAGGCATCTACGTCACCGGTAAGACCTTCGATGATTTTGCGGCCGGGAATCCCTTTCACGACAGCAGCATCTGGTACCGTCACATCTGGTGGTGGTGGGATTCCAATTACAACCAGAGAGGCCGCCAGTGGGAGCGGCAGGCCAACGTGCAGTTCCTGGACGAGAACGGGAAACTGATCCTGCAGCAGGAGGCCGGCGTCCGCATACAGGGCGGCGGCAGCCGGGGCTTTCTGCCCAAAAGCCTCAACCTCTATGCCCGCAAGGACTACGACGGCAATTCCTCTTTCCATTACGATTTTTTCGGGACCGGTTTTGAGCCCAAGCGCATCACTCTGACGACAGGAGGGGACGACTACTATACAAAGCAGAAAGACCGCCTTGTATCCGAGCTGGCTGCTGACCAGGGCTTCGCTACCATGCATTATGTGCCCTGTCTCCTCTTTCTGGACGGCGAATTCTGGGGCGTCTACCACATCACGGAAAAATTTGACGAAAAATATTTCAGCTACTATTACAATGTGCCCGAGGAAGATGTTGTCGACATCAAAAGTAAAGGCGTTGAAGTGGGCGTGGAGAGCGACCAGAAGCTTCTGGACAAGACTGTAAAGTTTATCACGGAAAATGATATGTCCGATCCCGAAAACTATGCCCGGGCCTGCGAACTCATTGACATGGACAGCTTCATCAACTACTATGCCGTTCTTCTCTACTGTGCCCGATGCGGCGACTGGCCAAACGGCAATTATGCGGTGTGGCGGACCCGCGAGGCACCCGAAGAAGTCTTCGCCCAGGCCGCACAGAATGAGGAGCGCACAGATACCTCTGACGATGATGACGGCACAGAGGATGGGAAAGATTCCGGGACCGATGCCGAGACCAAAGACGGTGAAGGCGGTACCCGGGGCGATAATTCCGGCAGCGGAGGCGCTTCTTCCTCAGTATTACAGGATCCCAATCCCAAAAACCTCGACGTCAGCGGAAATCCCACCTCCGCCTCCCCTTATATGGACGGTAAATGGCGCTGGGTCCTCTTTGATGTCAACTCCTCCGCGATTTCCTCCGCCCTGAAAGATAATGATACACTCAACTACGTGCTGAACAAGGATCCCTCTCCTCTCTTTGTGAGCCTCTCCAAAAATGAGGAATTCCGAAAGGCCTTCAGTGACCGCATCCTGGAATACGGCCGCACTATTTTCTCTCCCGAATCAGTGGACCAAAAGCTGGATCTCTATGCTGCAGAACTGACAGATCCCATGGCGGTCGGTCTCAAAAGGTTTTTCGGGGATGACAGCGGGGTTGACTTCACCGAGACCACCGACACCGAGATCCGGGAGTTCTTCAAACACAGATACGGCGTTGTCGAGAAGATGCTGGAAGAGCATTTCGGCAGTATGTGACAACAGGCTTTGTCCGCCGATAACAAAAGGAAACATTGTCCTCCGATAACAAAAAGATCTTTGTCTGCCGATAACAAAAAAGACACTTTGTCCGCCGATAACAATAAAGACACTTTGTCCGCCGATAACAATAAAGACACTTTGTCCGCCGATAACAAAAAAGAAAAAAACAGATATATTATAGTGTAATACGAACCGTGTCAAACCAAAAAAGCCATCGGAATGAAACATCTTCTGTTCATACCGATGGCTTACATATTTCATGTGACACTCATTACTTTTTTGAGGAGATCCGGGCTGGCGGGCACTTTCCTGTGCCGGAATCCATTTAAGGGCATTGAACAGCTCCCGATACAGTCACAGGCGGTTCCAGTCCCTGTCTCCGTTGAATATTTTCTGCAGATACATTGCAAGCCTGTTCTGCTTCATGTCTTCTATCGTTCTCCCTATCATATCCCGGTCTATGTAATACACGCCCATCTTGTTTGCTCTCAGCGAGATCAGTGCGTTCTTCCTGCCCGAAGAATTTTCACCTGTCATGGAATTGCTGGTGACCAGCACCGCTTTTCCGTCGGCTCCGAAATAATCGGCAAAGAATATGATTTCCTGCAGATGAGGAGTCTGGGGGAGCGTCTGTTTGCATGAGATGAAAAATGTCTGCATATTATACGTACAGACCAGATCGATCTCATTAGTGACAGCGTCGGGATCAAGCGCCTCTCCTGCCTCATCAGCCTCCCATGTGAAGGCTACATTCAGCTTGACATCATCGACGAGGGCGCGGTTCCAGAGAGAATGATACACATAGGCCTCCAGAATATTGCCCTCCTTCATGAGGCATTCTTTCGTTGCTCTGTTTTTATAAATAAAGCGGATGTGGTATGTATTGCCCGGAAGGCCGGCTGTCACCGGATCTTCGTCCTCACAGCTCACGATCATCCCATCGCCAGATCCGTCTTTATGCTGCATCATGATCTTGAGGGCATCGCTTACAATACTGCTGTTCTTCCGGTTATTCTCCAGATCGAATGTATCATCGTCCAACACATCTGCATCGACAGCTCTTGTATTATCGTATATGTAAAAATGCTCTGACATGAAAGGCTTTTCGGTCATGGGTTCCCTTCTGGTCCTGATGTACTCAAAGCGGTGCAGGTAGGGATATGCCAGAGCTGTCGAGATCATTTCCTCCAGAGCGTCAATAACATCCTGGTATCTCGTTTCGACTGTAAGTGTTCCAATCTCTCTTGATTCGGGAATCTTAAATCCTTTTTCAATCCATTTGTCTTTTATAAGGGCATCCAGAACAGTATCAATCCCTGTATCCTGAAGCAGTCTTGCCGGAATTTGTTTCTTTGTGTACTTCATTACACTGCCGGGAGATACATTTTTTATCTCCCAGTAGTTGTGCTTCTCGATTGCTGAAAGCGTCTCCACCAGAACCTTGTATTTAAAGGGGTTCATCCGGATAAAGGAATCCCATATCCTGTCATAATTGCCTGCCAGTCCCAGCATATAATTCTGGTTTGCCTCGGAATGGATGCAGGCATGATGGAGGCGGAAGTTTTCCCTGACCGTGAGGTGTCTCCTCAGGACACTGTAAAAATCAATGATCGATTCTTCTTCTCCCGCACTTCGAAGTTTTCCGTCTCTAAAGATGATGTAGGGGATCTTATTCAGCTGTTCTATTTTTGACAGCCTGTAAACCACTTCTCCCGAAAGACCTGTGACATCAAGCACGCTTCGGACAGAATTATCCGTGACCTTTATCCGGTACAGATCCTGCATGCTTCTAACCTGGATGTTTCCTTCTGAAAAAGCGATCCCCCTCTCTTTATCAAGAAAAGCGCGGATACGGTCCGGATTGATTTTTTCAGGATTATCTGTGTACAGGAAGAGCATTTCCGGCTCAATCAGAATCGAGCTGACGACATTCTGCCAGTCCTGCTCCGCCACTGGTTTATGTATCCTGCGAATCGGGTCATCCGACATGATCAGAAGCGGAATCACTTCCAGGATCGTCCGGTCGCTGCTCTTGTAATCATGATAAGTATTGCGCTCAACTATGATTCTGGAAAGTTTTTTCAGTTCCCCGAACGCATCCATTACCAGGTCAGTGCCTGTCTTGAATTTTTTCCGGACAGATTGTATAGTCTCTTCAAAATTACGGCAGGTTTTTTCCCAGATATTATTGATGTCGGACTCTTTTTCCAGCATACGCGCATGGATTATTTTCAGGGCACCGAATGCTTCTTCCACCTGACCCTTCAATATCTTTTCATCCCGCAGCGCCCGTTCCAGTTTGCGGAAGGCGGATTCGAATACCCCCTGTTCCACCATTGTCCCGATTCTTTCGGTGCAGAATTGATGAAAAGTAACCGACATGACATCCAGCGGATCAAGAATAATGCCTTTTTGGGCGGCAGTTTTCTCAAAATCCGGATCGTCCCACATTTCGTGGGAAAAGTTGTCCAGAACAATCCCTTCCTCACCACAGTCATAGATACAGATGTGGAGTTTTTCGGCCTTATTACGCTGGTCGTTGTCGCCCGCAAATGCATAGTCCCGGAACCTGGGTCCGCTGTTATTATATCCCTCCGTCATCATGAAGCTCATCCATCTGTGATGTTCCAGATAGATCAGCCGTCCTATTTTCCTGATCGAATCCGGGTTCTCCGGATTCAGGATCATATTCCAGTACTCACGCGCGGCTTTTTCACCCCGGGATTTAATGCCCAATGAGGCGAGTTTGTATGGTATAGAAAGAACACTGCACAGAGAGGAATGAATATTGTAGGGATCTGCCCTGAAGGCCTTCCAGATTTCTTCTTTCCTCGCGTGTTCATGCCACTCGCGCATATAGTATTTGTGCAGCAAAAGGGCCTTGCGGTTGATGCCCTTCTGATAATTCTTCTCCTCGAGCCCCCCGGCAGAGCTGACGCAAAAAGGAAACAACTCTATTTCCTCATAGGGGACTGAAGATTTCGTCAGATTGGATCCGTCTCCGGCTTCATTGAGATATCCATCCCCGTCTTCATTCGGATATCCGTCTCCGCTTTCGTTCAGGCATCCGTCTCCTGCTTCTTTCAGGCATTTATCCCCGCTTTCATTCAGGCATCCGTCTCCGCTTTCGTTCAGGCATCCGTCTCCTGCTTCTTTCAGGCATTTATCCCCGCTTTCATTCAGGCATCCGTCTCCTTCTCCTGCTTCATACAGATATCCGATAAAGCTTCTCTGCTGCCGGGAATGCATATATTCCGCAGTCTGTTCGGCTTTTGCAGGATTGGAGGCAATATTGCTGCTCACCGCCAGAATCCAGGAAATATCTCCCTGATTCTCCATTTTGGAAAATAGTTGTTCGGGCTCTGTCTCTCCGTCCCATTCATAAAACCTGACTTCCGCAAAGGGTAGGCTGGTCACTTTCTCATTCAAATGATAAGGCTGTCCTGTTTTGCTGTCCCTGCAAGGTTCATCCTCAAGAAAGAGGGAACAGGCTTTTTTAAGTAAGGGCCATTTTTCAGTATACCAGAGCAGCTTTTCCTCAGCGTCTTTGCGTGCAAGGCGGATCACAAGCTTTGTATCCAGCATCTGCGCACAGGAGAGAATGTTCATAAAAAAATCATCTGCCATGGGGTGATCTCCCATTAACAGGGCATCCATCACCTGTTCATTCTCTCCATTGAGTCTGCAGTAATCACAGAGGGGAAAGCGGTCCATCACATAAGCCGCCTGAACTCTTCCGTTCACATGGTCATAGGACACTTGTCTCAGCTCAGTGGAAATATCTCTGCGTCCTGACTCAATCATCCTGTGCACTCCTTTGTTCATTGGCAGACCTGCATTTTTCAGGCCGCGGTGTCTTTTCACCACAGGCTTGTAAATGCCTCCCTGACAGCATCCCAGTTTCCGCTTCCGTCAGCATAGTCTCTGATCGTATTTTTCAGAGAATTGACCCAGGATGAGTAGTTTCCGTACTTATAATACTGTCTTACAGGCTCAATCCCCTGCTCCTTCTCGTGGCTGAGAGTTTTCATAAAGATATCGTCAGGGGCTTTCGCCCTTTTGTAGGGGATCTGAAAGCCCATATCCTTTGTCATGATACGGAGACCTTCCTCTGAAGTGACCAGCCACTGCAAAAACTGGAGAGTTGCCTCGATATCATCCTCTTTTGCATACTTGTTCACGCACCAGAAATAAGTAAAGGTCTCATTGATTCCCTGATTCTCTTCTCCGGGCATTCCCATATAGAGAGGAATAACAGCTGCTTCATAGTCCAGGACGCTTCTCAGGACATCTGTATTCCATGAACCGTCCTGATGAAATACAGCTTTTCCTAAAAGAAATTCCTCCTGTGCGTCTTTGAGGGTCCGGGCAGATGCTTCACCCCGCAGTATTGTGGCATTATCGAGATACAGATCGATATAGTCCCGCAGACCGTCCGTATAGGTTCCCCGCAGGGTCATCCCTACATTAAAATCGTTATCTTTCAGCTCATAATAAAGGGGAACATCAGCCGCATGTTCAGCGAAACGATAATCACCGGAAACGCCCGGGCTGACAGAAGGGGCTGTAAAAGCGGAGAAGCCCAGTTCCTTTTTCCGTGCAGTGATATCTTCTGCCACACGTTTCAGATCGGAAAACGATTGGATATCAGAGATTTGATAGCCTGCCTTCTCGAGAAGCCGGGTGTTGACCGCCAGACCATAGGCCTCCACAATGCAGGCCAGTCCGTAGATTTTTCCGTTTGCCCCTTTCAGAGTATAGGTCTCGTCCTCAAGTTCCTGCGCAGCGGCAGTCCCGCCCAGTTCAAGGCATTCAAAGCCATATTGTTCAAAGTCATTCAGCCCCCCGAGCATAAACAGTGTCGGGTCGTATTCAGTCCCTGTCAGCTTTTCCTGCAATGTGTCCGAATACTTGCCCTTTTCAGGCGTTTCGACCGTCACTTTGATTCCGCTCTCCTGATGGAATCTGGAGGCAAGCTGCTCAAATTCCAGCTCCTTGTCCTCTTTTTTGTTCAGGATCCTGACAGTACCCCGGGTATTATAGTCGATCTGAACCGGCTCCCCGCCCTGCCCGGAATCAGGCTGGACTGCTTCCTCTTCGTCAGATGGTTCTGTCTCCGGGTGGTCTATAAGATCTATTTCTGTATATCCCGGCTCCGGATCATCAGTGTCTGAATCTTCCCCGGAATCAGAATCTGTGTTTTCGTCTTCGGCAGAAGAATCTGACTCAGGAACCACAACAACGGTACTGTCCGATGAGTCAGTGCTGTCCGTGGCTGAATTCTGATGCCTGAGTTTTATAATCAGACCCGCTGCCAGTATGACAAGGGCCGCAATTACTACTGCAGCCACCACCTTTTTTAAAGTACTGCCCTGATCTGGTTCCTGATTTCCGGAATCGTCCGGGCCGCCATATCGCACCGGAGGTACAGGCGGTACAGGAGCAGCCGGCTTTACGGGCTTTGAAGAGGCCGCAGACTGCGTTGACGGCGTATGTTGTCCGGGCTGTGAAGGCGGAGCAGACCGCGATAACTGCCCATGCTGGCCGGACTGCTCATGCTGTCCGGGCTGTGAAGAGGCCGCAGACCGCGTTGACGGCATATTCTGACCTGACTGTACAGGGGAAGCAGACCGCGTTGACGGCGTATTCTGACCTGATTGTACAGGGGAAGCAGACCGCGTTGACGGCATATTCTGACCTGATTGTACAGGGGAAGCAGACCGCGTTGACGGCGTATTCTGACCTGACTGTACAGGGGAAGCAGACCGCGTTGACGGCGTATTCTGACCTGACTGTACAGGGGGGAAGCAGACCGCGTCGACGGTTTATGCCGGCCGGACTGTACATTTTTTCCGGGCTGTGAAGGGGAAGCAGGCTGTCCGGGCTGTCTGTCCTTTCCGGTCGAATGTCGGGCCCCAGTTATATATCTGATGATCGAGATCATGGCCCACAGGGCGCCTTCCCTGTCCTGCCATGCCTCATAGCGCTGTACATTTGACAGATAAAATGCAAAATCTTCTCTGAGAGGACTGTTATCAATACAGAAGGGCAGTATGACTTTTCCCGCGTTGATGGCCTGATCCAGTTCCCTGGGCACCCATTTAGACTGCTGCGCCTTCTGAGAGAGAATCAGGACAAAGGCCTTGCATTCCTTGATCGCCCGGGGAATCTGCATTGCATAGTTTGACCCTCCCGGTATGGAAGCCGGAGCCATCCAGCAGGGTATGCCGGAGGCTTCAAGCCGGTCCTTTACCCATTTTGCTTCTGAAAATTCTTCTGCTTTGTAACTGATAAAAATATACGGAAGCATCTCACTCTACCTGTCATCTTTCGTTTTTTCCGCAGCATGTGTTCACAGGACGGCGGCCTGCCCTGAGGATTGCGCCATTCCCGCACCATAAAGATTTTCACATAGTCCGGCTTCAAATGCAAGCCGATTCAGGGCTTACCGGGCATCACTTTCAGATCCGCGTTCAGGTTCCGCCCCCGTATCGCAGGTATACACGCGCCGGTCTGCAGGCGGGCTGCGGTGTATGTCATTCGAGATACTTCATGAGGTCAGTGTCATATTCCTTATAGTCATATTTTTTATAGTCCTTTCTGTGGGCAGCGCTCACCCGGTCCAGCCGGTCATATCCGGCGGGCGCAGGCCGCCGTGTCAGCAGATCTTCAGGAATATCTTTTCTTTCCATTCCTCTTTCCACGAGACAGGGATGGAGCTTCAAAGATACGTCTTTAAAGGAAGGACTGCCGGACTCACAGCTTTTATGATAGTATCTTTCAAACTGCAGCTCAGAAGGGCAGCAGAATCCCTGTGCCCGCATAAACGCGTTCCACCTTCGGTGCTCGGTCCAGGCCAGAATCTCGTCCTCTTCTTTTGAGACCGCATAGGGACTCCTGATCGTAAGCCTTTCTTTGTCTGTCAGGCCGGGATGAAAACCCTCCACAATGCCGAGCGCGAACAGCTTATAGGGATAATGAACTGACCTGGCCAGGTTTGCCCAGTAATTGTATTCATCTTTCTGCCTCTCTCTCTGATCCCGGGCACTGTAAAGAGCCGCGTCTTCTTCCGCGGCTTTTCCGAAATCATTCATCAGAATATTCCTGCAGCTGTAACGGGAATAAAGCCGGGCAAAAGGTATCACATAGGGTTCTGTTTCCTCCGGATCATCCTGTCTGATCAGACCGGCCAGATCATCGTCGTAAATAACCGGGGCGATTACCCTGTGTCCTCTGCAGCTGCTGTCTTCGGCTTCCGCCAGACTACGCCTGACCAGATGCATCCTGATTCTTTCGGTGGTTTCCAGATTGATTTCATCTTCTCCAAGGCAGATCACGAAATAGTCTGTCCTGCCCAGCACTTCATCAGGCAAGTCTGACAAGGAGGAGGCATCCTCCACATTTCTGAAATTCACGACACAATAGGGCGGGTTTTCGGGCGCCTCGGGATCAAAAGGATCAACAGCAAGAATCATTGATTTTTCCTGCTTTTGGCCGATCCTGTCTCCGGGACAGGTTTTTGTCAGGCCAGGATTCCATTTTTCTTCTGCGGGAGAGGACTCCTCTTTGCAGCTGTCCAGCAATTCCCCGCAGCTGTCTTTCAGCCTCTTTTTCATCGCTTCAGCATCCCGGGCCAGGACATCGATATGGAGCTGAGTCCCGTATATCTGGCCGCACCAGCAGACTGCCCTGAAGACTTCCTCTGAAAACAACCCGGCTCCCAGAATTGTCACATACAGATCCCGGGGCGGAGAAGCAGATAATCCGGATTTTTTTGTACCCGGCAGCAGGGGCAGGAAGAGGGGCACATCCGACATCAGGTTAATGGCCGTGTTCATATAGTCTCTGATGGGGCGCACCAGAACAGTTTTGGAAATATCGTCCCCGTTTTTTTTGCAGGCGCGCCATACCAGTTCAGTCTCATGATCGGTTTTGAGAAAAATATAGATTCTCGATGCAGGGGTTCCGGCGTCTGCTGAAGAAGGCCACAGCCATCTTCCATGTTCGTCCCTGTCCAGAAGATGTGCAAAGGCAGTAACATTATTCTGTGTTTCAGAGTCAATCAGAAAATAGGAGACACTTTTCGAATACCGGAAAGACAGATGCAGAAGGTCTGTTTTGATGCAGATAGCGGATATTTCTTTGGCGCGCTCGAACAGTTCCATCCTGGGTTCCGATGTCAGGTCCGGATAGGCGTCTGTAAAGATCAGTACCGGCGGCCTTTTCAGATGTGACAGACCGGGAATGCTCCTGTATTTATGATCTCTGACCAGATCTTCGGCCAGAGTAATGGACCGGTCGTTCAGTTCCGAGAAGACAAACTTGTGATCGAAAGCCGCCATCCACACCTTCAAACGCGGAAAGATTCCCGCCAGAATTTCCAGCAGCATGGCTCCCCCCAGTATGGGAGCACAGATGTTCAGAATGGAAATGATCATTCCGTAGGCAGCCGCCCCGGCGTGCAGTCCCGCCTCCTCAAACAAAGCCTTTCCCACGTTTGTATACAGCGTGTAGTCCTCGTCCAGGCTGAAGGTCTGAAGAGTATGGATCAGGCTGTCCGAAATGATTTCCCAGAAGGAAAAATCATTTCCCAGCTTCTCTGCCCCGAAGATTCCCACGCCCAGTCTGAAGGCAAAGATCAATACAAGCACATAACAGGTGAGCTTGAAATTTCTCTTTGAACGCTGACTCAGGACGATCCAGATTGCGGGAAGGATCAGGATCAGAAGGGATATAGCACAGGCTGCAGCCGTAATAACCATGTCACGGAACTCCTCTCGTTTTCAGGATCAGTTTTTCAGGATCAGTTTTTCAGAATCAGTTTTTCAGAATCAGTTTTTCAGGATCAGTTTTTCAGGATCAGTTATGTGCTCGCAAAAGACAAAAGTCGGTCCTGCTTTCAGACAACGTTTTAATAATATCCGAACAAATGACCTCTTTCCAGACGGTCGTCTATCCTGTTGTCCACCACAACAGACCCGCACACCGCTCCCAGACAGCAGAGTATGCCGATGATCATAATGATTATTGACCCGGTCTGCTCAAATATTCCGGGGATATTCAGAAAATAGTAGACATACATCAAAAAGATTTCAATCGCGAGAAATTTCACGGAAGAGGATATCAAAACTCTGACGAGTACCCAGAGAAAAAACATCAGTATGCCGGTATGGATCACAAAAAACAGAATCACCAGCATAGCCAGAATCAGTCCGATTGACAGCAGGGTTTTAAGGGCCGGCACACCGCTCAGTAAACTATATATTTTCTTAAGGATAAAAGTCTGGGCGAGCCCCACTGCGAGCGCAGTCACAAACAGATTTGTCAGGACATGCATAACCTGCGTAAACAGTCTCTCTGCTGCAGATATTCTCAAATGCTTTCCAATATAAAACATCTGCTCCGTACATTTACACACAAGCGGAAAGAGACACAGGTACAGAAGAAGTGTGACGGTTCCCTCCAGCCATCCTGAAGCGACGGATGACGCGGACGCGGGCTTGAGGGAACTGCCGGTCATTCTCTCGACAACAGTCCAGCAAAAATCATAAAAAGGAAAATCAATACTCTCAAGCACAGGAAACAGAAACCCTGCCTTCAGGACGATCATCACCGTCAGTATCTCAATTGCCAGTACAAAAAGATTGATCAGCATTTTTCTTCCTCCCTTTTATAATGCTCATTGAAAGATTTCAACTACCATTATACTGGTCTCTTCCTGCTTTTTTTTTATCTCGGTGAGATAAACCCCTGCTTACAAATCTTACCTTCATGATGCCGTCATACTCTTCCGGAAAAAGGAAAAGAGTGTCTCCCGATGCGTCCGCCGCGGCAAAAGGTTCCCTGATCAGGGTATGGCACAGCCAGCGGCCGGTCGGGTCAGCCACATGGATCGTTCTGAAAACGTAGTCCACCAGCCAGATGTATTTTTCCGTCCTTATGATCTGCGGTGGAGCCATATATACCGGGTTGTTCACTTTCTCTGGCCGGAAAGACCTGAATACAGGGGCGAAAATCAAGGTGAGCAGCCTGAATCCTGTACTACCAGCCTTTGTGTCGAAAGTGTTGACAGCGAGATCCTCCAGGGTCTCGAACTTATGCCTGTGCGGAATCCATCTCCACATATGGCCGGTAAAATCATCCGACAATGCCTTTGTGACAGGACTGGCAGCTTCTTTCTCCTTTTCCTTTTTCCAGACCGGCCTTGCATCCGTCAGGTCCAGCGACCTTCGGATTCCGCCTGACCGGATGACGATGCTGTTCCCTCCGTCACCGCCGAAAAAGGGGCTTTCGGAAATATCTTTGGAATAAATGGGTTCCACTTCGGAGGAAAGTATTTCCCCTCCTGTCTTCAGGTCAAAAACCCTTACCACAGCTATGTCATTGTAATAATAATAGGCCGCGTACCACTGCCGGACGGCAGACATACAAAACAGGATAGGATCCGGACTGCCGTCCGCCGGCCGGCCGGGCGGCAGATAAGGGACGTCTCCCTTTTTGCGGGGGCTGAAGACGATGGCGAAGTTGAAGTCCTTCCGTCTTTTATAGGCCTTCAATTCCTTCTGAAACTCTTTTTCAGATCCTTTCAGCACAGGCATGGCAAAAGATCCCCGGTCTGTGATCGGGTGAAAGATCACCGTATTCATCCCCGTTCGGATCAGTATGCTCCTGCCGTCATCGCTGTAAAAAACACCGGATACAAAGTGGGCTTGGATCGTTTCCCTCACCATTTCCGAATCGAGGTCAACCAGATCGATCTGTTCCCTGTCCTTTACAATGGCAGCCTGTCCGCCATGTAGAAAATAGGTGATCTCCAGGGAGAGGGGGTAATAAAGATATTTTTTGCGGACGCCCCCTAAGGAGGAGTGATATCTGACCAGTCGGTCGTTGCGCTCTCCCGCCGCATCCTCTTCCTCCACGGGTCCGGCCATCCTGCAGACCTCTTCCTTATCTGAAAACAGATTCAAAAGTGTCGTGCAGTCTTCCTCCCTTTTCAGCAGCAGCTTGTCCCCTGCGCCTCCGGGTGTTTTTACATATTGAAAGGTCAGACGCTTTTTGTATCTGCGCAGGATCAGGGTGTCGCCTTTCCAGTACAGGCAGTCCGCGTTTTGTATCAGCATGGGAAAACTGGCCGAAGAATACCTTCTCCTGGTCCAGTCATAAATCCTTATACTGCCCCTGTCCATAACAGCCATGATCCCGTCTCCCCGCAGAGCCATCGGAGACCGGGCACACTGTGGAATATGGATCACAGCATCATTACGCGACAGGCCGTCTGCCCGGCCGCCTGCGATCGGGTTTTTTTCTCCCGTCTCAAACCATCCCTGCATCCCGGTTTTTGACAGAACTCCGCCATCAATCGGGGCTTTTTCTTCCGTCTCAAACCTTCCCTGCATCCCGGTTTTTGACAGAACTCCGCCATCAATCGGGGCTTTTTCTTCCGTCTCAAACCATCCCTGCATCCCGGTTTTTGACAGAACATCTTGATCGCTCAGGCCGCACTGTACACAGAGAGGCAGAAAGCTGTCGCAAAAGCTGGTCAGCAGCATCTCATAATTTTTCAACAGTGCCAGCACCATCTGGATTTTTTCAGAACTGTATCCCTCCTTCTCTGCTTTTTCAAGTCTGTTCAGCAGCTGGTCATACCTGTCCAGACGAATCATGGCGTCGAGATTATACATGTTCTCCAGCAGGATCCTAACCTGACCGGTATTGTTGAGATAAAGCAGGACCGGCAGCAGCTCATCCGCCCTCCTGCGGTTGACGATCACGCTGCCTGCCTGGACGGAGGTATAGACGTCCTGTTCCATCCAGTAGTCCCTGAAGTTTTCCGCCACCGGGACAGAACCCGCCGCAGCCACTGCCGCATCTCTGATCACACCGTGACGGAACCGGATCAGCATATTCTCATGATCCGGGTAAGCTCCCAGATAATCCTGAAGCTGAAAGAACATTCTCGCCCAGAAGACGTTGACAACATGCTCTCTGTTTTTGATCTTCCAGAAAGTGTTGTGCAGAAGTTCTGTGTTCAGATCGCTTCCGCGATTCATTTCCCTCAGGAGAAGTTCGACCAGTTCCCCCTCGCTCAACCCCCTTGTACTGAGGGCTATATAGGCCAGGACATGTCGGTAAAGTCCTGATACCTGCGTGCCCATATGACGTTTCAGAGTATTTTTCACCAGTGAAAAAGTATCACCGGGCATAGTCTCATACTCCCCGGGAAGGCCTTCCTCCTCCGTATAAGCCCTGACATTTCTCAGAGACGCGGCAAGCTGACGCAGATAAAGCGGCGTGGCTGTTTCCGGCATTTTTTCCTGAAGGCATTCCTTCTGAAAAGCAGTCAGAGTGCGGCCGTATCCCTCAAGCATTTCGAACAGGACGGTCCGGCATTCAGCCCGGCCGACAGGATTAAGCGTCATCATGGGAGGACGGTACTGCAGGTCCAGATTGGACAGTGCGCTTTCATCGACACAGCTCACCAGAAGGACCGCGCCCCGGGGCAGGCGCAGGGAGAAAAGACTCTCCTCCAGGGTTCTGAAATCCGTGAGCAGCTCCGCGCAGTCCACAACCATTGTGACCTCTGCATCCTTTGAGAGCTGTTCCATCTGCCGTTCGAACCATCCGACACAGCTCTCCTGCGGATCGCGGGTAACAATTCCGTTCAAAAGTCCCTTCATCAGCAGGGACTCTGCCAGAAACCGGAGAGCAGACTCCACGGTGCTTCTCCCTCCCTGCAGTTCGGCAAATACTCCCAGGCAGGTGTCGGGGTTCTTGCGGACAAAATATTTGAGAAGTGTGGATTTTCCGCTCCCCTGTTCTCCTCTGATCACCGCAGCCCGTCCTTTGTTCTGCTCGGCAAAGTTCTCCAGCTGACTCAGCCTGCCCGCCCTCTCGATATACTCTTCTTCCGCCTGAGCCAGAGCTTCCTCAAGTTCCCTGTACTCACGCTGAAAAGCTGTCTCCTCTTTTTCCTCTTTGAGCACCTTATTGATTTGTTTTTGCACGATAGGGATCAGAAACTGCCGCGCATCCTCAGCCACATGCCCTTCCCTGATCGGGATCCATCGGGGTCTGTCCCTGCCGCTCATGGCTTTTTTCAAACGACGGTTCAGATTATGCGCATTGAAAGCAGAGTCCATGCTGTCTTCGGTTTCCGCCTTATCAGCATCTGCCTTTCTTTCTTCTGCCGGTTCTGCTTCTGCCGGTTTTACATCTGCCTTATCTGCTTCTGCCGGTTCTGCTTCTGCCGGTTTTACATCTGCCTTATCTGCTTCTGTCTGTTCTGCTTCTGCCGGTTTTACATCTGCCTTATCTGCTTCTGTCGGTTCTGCTTCTGCCGGTTCAGAGTCTTTCTTTTCATCTTCTGCCTGTTCAGTTTTTGTTTCCCGAATCATGACCAGCGTGTGCTCCCGGGCACCTTCCTGTGAAAAAAAGCCAAGGCTGATCTCCTGTTCAGTGAGAGATCCCCCGAAAGCAACCCTCATGGAGTACTGATCCGGCAGAACCTTGCGGGCGGCCGGAAAGAGAACGCCGCAGATCTTTTTTTCAACATCCTGGTCAAAAACCTCTTTTTCCTGATTTCCCGCCTCATACTGCAGGATCATGGATTCCGACAGGTCGTTTAAATCCTTTCTATACCATTTGCCAAGATATTCCAGACCATCAGGATCGGTCTTTTCAAGTTCCTCCCGGACCCGGGACCAGCAGGCTTTGGAAATAGAGGCCGGAGCCGGGATCCATCCGTAATAATCGTCCGAGAGCACAATAAAGTTGGGGGCGGGTGAATACTTTATGCAGCGGCGGATTTCCTCAAAACAGATATCTGCGACCTGGTGCTGTCTCCCTTCGTTTTCAGTGATTCCCCATCTGAGATCGATCGCCCGAAAAGAAAAACCGTTTTTCCTGCACAGTTCCTGTATTTCCGGAAATACTTCCCCGACAAGAGTATCTCTGACTCCCTCAAATCTGGTAAAGGTCGAACTGATAAAGACTCTGATCATCTTACGCATTATCATTGTCTCCCTTGCCGCGTTCCCGCCAATTCTGCCACTCACTGCCCTTTTTCACATGATAGGCCCTTATTTTGAGATACAGACGGTAAAGGGGGCGTATAGTCAAAATAGCTGCCTGTACACCGACCACCATGAAAAGCAGCCACATGACACTGTCTGCCACGCTCCCCGTAAGACTGTTGATCTCAGGGAAAACACTGCCTCTGATCACATATGACAGAAGACATCCGTACACAACTGACAATATAAGCACAGCTGCTATTCCGGCTATACTCTCTTTTCTACCAAGATCCCCGGGCAGTTTCATTGAGGTCCCCCCTTGCCTGTCATGTTGCTGTCACAAATCCCTGATGTTAACCACGAACAACTTATTCAATGGTGCTTTTACGCGCTATTCTGATAAACACTGATATTCGATCATCTCAGTTCCAGAAAGATGGACATAGAAGGATCATTCAGCAGATACTGCATACTCTTATAGGGAGCTCCTGCCCCGGTGATCAATTCCCAGAAAGGATCCCCCTGATCCAGTTCCGTGACCATATCTGTATAAGCCTCTTCATTGTCAAAAGCGAACACCATGGTCTTTTTTCCGGCGGACACAGATTTGCTGATATAATCCTCGCCTTCCTCCACAGTGTGAAACATGGTCCCTTCTCTTTTGTAGCAGATATATCTGTCATCTGTACAGGCCGGATACTCAATATAAAGATCCTCTGCATCGTCCTCACAACAGGGATAATAGTTAATGGTGTGGTCCTTTAGAAGGCTTTTATCCAGCGAGCAAAGATAATCGTAACAAATGAGACCATCCGTCCATGGTTCCATGTCTGAAAAAAAGGTATCTCCCCATGTGACATCCACCCAGAAGGAAGTACCATCTATAAAAACCATGTTCCAGACATGACTATCCGGTTCTTTGTCCTTGGGACTCTGGCACATCCCGAATACCACAATACAATCGATTCCGGCTTTGTCACACAATAGCTTAAAGGCCCTGGAATACCCGGCACAGACAGAACGGTGATCCAACAGGGCACTTGAGGCAATCTGGTCGTTGGACGCATGTTGGTAATCGACCGTTTGGATCAGATATTCATAAAACCACTTGATTGTCTCATACTCATTGTCCGAGGTCTCTTCAGGAATCTGTCTGATCACGGAATCCGCGGTGGAATCCAGTCTGCTGATCATTTCTTCAGCATCTTCCGGAACAGAGAATTCCATGAGGTTCACCTTCCCGGAATCATCATAGTGATACGAATATCCGCCCTGAAGCCAATAGTACTCGGGATGATCAAACTCTGCAGCACAGTAGACATGCTGTGCCTGCTCTTCCGAATCAAGGTCGACTGTAACAGACCCTTCCAGCTTTTCAGAGGCCTGGATGAGTACTTCATAAGCCTTTTTTTCTTTCTCATTCAGAAAGTCATAATAATAGCCATAATCGGTAAAAGACTCCGCATCCTGCGCAGTCTCTTTCCCGGCTGCTGCGGACTGAGATTCCTCTTTCCCGGCAGCTGTGGTTTGGGGATTCTCTTTCGCAGCAGGTGCTGACTGCTGAGCTTCTTCGCTTTCTTTCTGGCCGGCTGCTGTTTTCTCTGCGGGATCTTCACCGATGGACTGGTCATCTCCGGGTTTTGAATCATCGCCGCCGGAATCGCCTGGTGTTTTAATCCCGTCACCCTCTTTTCCGGTGGCTGCGGGCTTCCCTTCCTGAGAAGCCCGGTCAGGAGCTCCTGATCCTCTGCCTGAAAAAGTAAATACGGCAAAAACGGCAATACACACTAAGACTGCCGCCGCCAGAATCACCAGCGCGATTCTGCCAATGGAAGGACTGCGCCGGGGGCTGCCGCCGAATCCCTGCAGCCCGTCCGCAGGTCCATATCCGCTTCCTCCGAAGCTTCCGAAACCGTCCTGAGGACCGCTGTTTTCTCCGCCTCCGTAGTTTCCGAAGCTTCCTAAACCGTCCTGCGGGCCGCTGTTCCCTCCGCCTCCGTAGTTTCCGTAGTTTCCGAAACCGTCCTGCGGGCCGCTGTTTCCTCCGCCTCCATAGTTTCCGAAGCTTCCGAATCCGTCCTGCGGACCGGTGTTCCCTCCGCCTCCGTAGTTTCCGTAGTTTCCGAAACCGTCCTGCGGGCCGCTGTTCCCTCCGCCTCCGTAGTTTCCGTAGTTTCCGAAACCGTCCTGCGGGCCGCTCCCTCCGAAATTTCCGAAGCCGTATTCATAGTTCTGTGAATTGCCCTTCTTCTTTCTCATATCCGTCAAATCCTTAGTCTCTGATCGCAGTCGCGGCAGCCACCCGGTATCATGTTATGCAGGCGTGACAATATCCCGAATCAAATGCCTGTCCGAAAACAAACCTTTCTTTCCAGCTGTCTCAGGATATTATTTCGCGAATTGCCGAAAAGGGATAATAAGAAATATGGTGTACATTCGGAAAAAATGCAAAAACACTCTCTGCATCTTCTAAAATAATACCTTTTTTTCTGCACAGAATAATCAATATGATCACGAGTTGGATCACAATAAGAGCCAATAACAATGTGACTCCTTTGGACAAGCCTGACCGTTCCTCCTCACCTGACGATTCAGGCGATTCCGGCGAAACAGAATCAGGCTGTCCCAGACCGGTCTTTACCGATTCAGAAAACTTTTCCGCATCAGTTCCGGATTTGGAAAACGGATCCTGAAGATGAGAAGCCCCCGGCTCTGATGTCGGTTCCTGAGGATGGGAATCCTCCGGGTCATCAGTTGAAGGATCCTGAGGATAGAAATCCCCCATGCCTTTAAGCGAATCCTGCAGATGAGAATCTGACGGGTCAGTAAATGTTTTCGGCGGATGCTTATCCCCCGAAAGATTCAGAGAAGCCCGATACTCCATATTTTTTCTCATCCACTCATTCCACTCTTCCTGAGAAACCGTGACAAGGGGAGCAGACTGGGAAGCTGTCCAATTATAATCCGGCTGAAAATTTGTATCAGGGATAGAATTAGCGGGCATATCTGTGGAAAATGGTTTTTTCTCTGAATTTTGATTCATATCCCAGACCTCCCAAATGAGTTTTTCAAATAACCTTAAAGAGCCCGGGGTTGTAATATTGTCTCACAACCCCGGGCTGTCATGCCTTGCAAACAGTCAAGTGTCTGACCGGACTCATCTGCTTCTTTAAATGCATTTTAATGATAATGCAGAATCAGCTCTTTTTGCCGCCAAACAATCCCGAAAAGATGGAACGCTTTGAAGGATTAGCCTGCTTTCCTGATTTGATTCTCTCATTCAGACTGATATTACTCATCATCCAGCCATTCCATGTATTCTGATCAATTGTGACTTCCTTCTTGGGTGCTGCAGCCGGTCCGCTGCTTACTTCCTCATGACTTGTGGTCGAAGCTGCTCTCTGCCCTGTCATACGGCTCTGCGGATCGTCCTGATAAGAATCATTCTGCCTGACGGAATTGGTCCCTGCTCCCCCCCGGGGATCCGCGCTGAAGGGCGGTCCTCCCTGAGGAGTCTGACCCTGCGCCCGTCCGTCTTGAGGGGTGGTGTTAAAGGGCATTCCGCCCTGTGGATCTGCATTGAAGGGCTTTTCTTCCTGAGGACCTGCGCCAAAGGGTGCTCCTCCCTGACCCTGTGAGGGCTGGCTGTCCTGAGGACCTGAGCCGAAAGGTGCTCCTCCCTGCCCCTGCGGGGGCTGGCCGGGAGCCTGGCCTGTCTGCGGACCTGAGCTGAAAGGCCTTTCTCCCTGCATGGGCTGGCCGGGAGCCTGACTTACCTGCGGGCCTGCCTTGAAGGAAGGTTCCCCCCGTACGCCGGTTTCAGGAGCTTCTCCTCCAAAAGCAGGAGGAAATACATCAAAAATCGCTCTGTCCGGCGCAGTCCCCGGGCTGGTCTTCTGCGGATTACCCGCTTTACTGCCCGAATGCGATGCACCAGGTTTTTCCCGTTTCCGTGAGGATGTTCCCTGCTTACGATCACTGCGGGAAGCATAATTCTGCGTAGGTCCAACCGGGGCGGATCCCCCCTTCATCGTTCCGCTTTGAGATGCTTTTTCTTCTGTCCCTTTCCCTGAGGAAAAATCATTAGCAGGAGGAAAAACATTAAAAATGGCGTTACTGGTGTCCCCGACTGACGACCAGTCATTTTGCTGTGCACTCTTACCGGCACGCCCGCCCGGATTACTCGAAAATGAATTCCCCTGGCTTTTCTGCGGACTTCTCATTCTCACATCATTACCGCATCTGGGACATATATCTTCATCGGGCATAATAAGAGCCCCGCACTTACTGCATAATCTGGATCCCATTCTTACTCCTTACCATCCAAAGGAAATCACCAGCCGTTACCGCCGAAGCCGCCCTGACCGCTCTGTCCGTCCTGATTTCCGAAGCCGCCCTGCTGGCTGCCCTGATCCCAGGCTCCGCCCTGGCTGCCGAAGCCGCCCTGCTGGCTGCCCTGATCCCAGGCTCCGCCCTG
>CACYTU010000068.1:48277-52582 GCA_902777355.1 uncultured Lachnospiraceae bacterium
TGGCTGCCGAAGCCGCCCTGCTGGCCGCCCTGATCCCAGGCTCCGCCCTGGCTGCCGAAGCCGCCCTGCTGGCCGCCCTGATCCCAGGCTCCGCCCTGGTTCCCGAAGCCGCCCTGCTGGCCGCCCTGATCCCAGGCTCCGCCCTGGCCACCGAAGCCGCCCTGGTTTCCGAAGCCGCCCTGCTGGCTGCCCTGGTCGCCGAAGCCGCCCTGGTTTCCGAAGCCGCCCTGCTGGCTGCCCTGGTCACCGAAGCCGCCCTGGTCACCGAAGCCGCCCTGCGGATCTCCGAACATAGGCTCTGCCGGACCATGAGTGTTGAATCCATCAACTCCAGACGGAACAAAAGTCAGATCAATCAAGAGCTCCTGATCCTGGAAAACAGGAAGGCTGAGATCATTTGTATACTTGTCGTGTATGCACTCATACGCATCTTGTTTGCTTCCGTCAATACTCTTCTTTTTCGTGAGTACCATCTTATAGGATTCAAGTTCTTTTTTCCTGCGTTCCATCATTCCGATCAGTGTGTTCTGATCGCCAGTAAGCCTTCCTCCAGATGATGCCCGCATTCTCTCAATCACTTGATTCGCAATGATCCAGAGCTTAAATGAACTCCCTTTCGGGGGGATAATACTGAATTCCTCACTATAGCCGGTCTGCATATTTCTGATCTTACCATTGATTAATCCATCTCCGGATTTCATTCTCTTCAAAAGGAAAAAGATCAGTGCCGCAATCAGTACAATGGCCAGTATGATTAAGATGATCTCGGGAAGAGTGAGCGCAAAATTAACTATGACTTTTCCTTCCAGATGCCAGTCATTTCCGTTTTTGTCCTGTGCGGCGATGGAAAGAGGAGTTTCCCCTTTCTTCTTTCCCTTAATTGTGACCGCACCTGCTCCGGGCTTAATATGAGTTTCCGCAAACGCAGGATCATCTGTCGAGACATTTTGAAGGGTGAGGAATTTCAGGTTGGATTCCGGTTCCCATTCAAGTGTTTTCCCTCGTTTGACAGTTATATTCTCTATGCTTTTTGTAAAGGAACCATCACTGTTTCTTGTGATGCCTGTGTCTGTATCCAGTTCAACGACCACGGTTCTTGTCATCTTATCATTGGCAATCGTGGCCTCAACTCCATAGGTTCCGTCTTCCAGGATCGGAAACGCGCAGGTAAAGCAGTTTTCCGTATTGTCATACTCCAGTGGATACGAAGTGACTCCTGTTCCTGATGTTTCGGGAGCTGTCACATAAGCCTCTTTGGTAGTCACGGAACTGATGAATGTTGGCTCTGTATAAGGCTGGCCCTTGTATACCGGAGTCACTTTTACAAGACCTGCGTAGGGAGCTCCGGTCCCGTAGCTGCCGTCATCCGGCACCTGTTCAACATTCATCTTGGCTTCAACAGCATATAATCTGACCAGAAGCTTACTGACAGAATCTTCATCAGCTCCCTGGATCTGAACTGTATATTTGCCGAGATCGGGCGTAAACAGTTTGCAGACTTTGTAGAAATCATCCCCTTCTTCAGAATATTTTTCACCCGGTTCAAGTTTCTCTCCGGAAGGAGATATGATGTTGATTCCTTCTATTTTTTCGTTGGATGAGAGGATTACATGGGCTTCCACTACCTCACTGCTCTCTATCTCAAATTCCTTGTCAAATACAGTGACTATTCCTCCGCGGAGCCTCTCGGCTTCTGCCGCCATAAATTCTCTGGCGTAAACCATATTATCTGTGATCAGATAATTGGCGTTGGGGAATTTTCCGTTCTGATCCGAAGGATCTCTGGCCATCAGACCGTCTTTCGACTGAAGTGTATTGGTGATATCCATGATCTCCTGTTTTCCTTCAGCCTCTAATGAATTCTGATAGTTCCATCCCAGGGCGACAACTTCCGTCCTGCTCATGGAAGAGAGCTTGTTGATCGCGGTTGCCTTATTATTTGCGGACTTTTCGAAAAGCTCATTCAAGGGGGTCTTGTATCGTCCGGCTGTAAAATCGGTTTTCCCGTCCGTGAACAGGAAAATCAGATTTCTGCCGTCCGGATCCTGTTCTTTGAGCATCTGAGCAGCATGATTGAGCACTTTGCCTATGTCTGTATCAGACCCCTTCTCATACTCAATTTCGCTGATTCTGCTCTTCATGTAATCCCGGCTTGCATCATCCTTGATAGAAGTAAAGCCGGATATTTCCTCAAAATTATTATTAAAAGCCAGTATGGCAACATTTGTGACAGCGGAAAGATTCTCTGACTGATTGGGCGAAGCCAGAATATCCAGAAACTCCGACGCAGCACTCTTGGCCTGCCCTTCCTGGTCTGTCCTTCTCATGGATCCGCTCTTGTCAATGATCAGGATGACATTGACAGGCTCAGTATTTGCGCCGCTTGTTGCTTCCGATGCGCCCGCAGCCACCGAAAGAACAACCATACATAAGGCAATGATCACTGCGGCCAGCCCTGTCACACTTTTTCTAATAATCTTTCTAATCATTTTTCTTCCCACCTTTCAGGATTCCACCTGACACTTTTTTATTGCCCTTCCTGCTGTTGATTGATGGCTGCAGGCCGCCCGCCGAATTCGAAATAATGAGTTGGTCTTTCTATGGGCGGACACTCGGGTTTCAGGTTGTCTGGCCTTTCCCGGGACAAAAACCTGAAACCTCCCAGCCCTTGTCTATTCACTGTATACTGCAATATCCGTGATTGCAAAATACCCGCTTGTATCATTGCTGCAGCTGTCGATTCTCATCATTAGCTCCGTACTGGTCACAGGACGGCTGAAAATAATATAATGGGAAACCTGTTTATCGTTCAGCGAAAGAGGATAGGAACGGCCTTCAAGCGTCAGATAGATCTTAATCGGTCTCGAATCCTCATTGTAAGCCTCTTTGCTGGTCCAGTTTCCTGCTTTAATTTCCACTGCAGTTATCCCGCTCTCCGGAAATGTCAGGTGTATTTTTTTACCATCCTCCGAAGAGATCCGGCTCACTTCTGTTCTCCAGACATCTCCACTGCCGCCGATCATGTTGACCGGGGCCGTTCCCTCGGCTCCCGGGGCTGCATCCAGACCTGTGATTCCCACCAGCCTGTAATCATCCAGCTCCGGAGGAGCAATATCTGTCACAGAAACAGACAGTTGTCCCGACTCAGCAGCCTTCTTGTCACCTGCTTTTTCCTGGGAAGGATCCTCGTCGGAAGGATCTTCTTTTGACGGTTCTTCTGCAGAAGGCTCTTGTGCAGAAGGCTCTTGTGCGGAAGGTTCTTGTGCGGAAGGTTCTTGTGCAGAAGGTTCATCCTTGTCAGAGGGTTCTTTTCCCGGTTTCTCTTCTGCCGGTTCATCCTTTTCTTCTTTGTCCTCTCCATGAACCAGGCTGTGGATAACCGGTACTTTTACAACACCGAAGTGATCCAGAATCAAAGCTCCCCCGAAGAGTATTACCAGGAGTCCCAGGATACAGAGCGCGACCAGAGCCGGTTTGGGAAGACCGCCTCCATTGCCGCCTCCGTCCCTTTTGCCGCGTCCGCGGTGTTTACCGCCCCCGGGATTAAAAGCAGTTCCATCATCCGGAGGGCCGAAACCGGGGTCTCCCATCATCGGACCGGAATCGTAGTTGTTTCCGCCGGGACCGAAAAAGGAATCTCCTGCAGGAGGGCCGAAAGAAGGCTCTCCTCCTCCGGCAGGACCGAAAGCAGGACCTCCCGGCGCTGTACCGAACCCCGGTGTTCCCCCCGAAGGGCCGAAAGTCCCGCCCTCCGGAGAAGGATTATTACTGAATGAATCGAAGGATGAACCCGGATTATCAAGCCCGTCAAATTCCCTCTGCTGGCCTCCGAAAGATCCGAATCCGCCGGCATTTTGGCTGTCTCCGCCGGAGGGATCTTGGGGTACAAAATCTCCGCTTGCGAAACTGCCGAATCCGTTTTGCGCTTTATCCTGATTTCCTGTTTTATTTCCCGGCATGGAACTGTTTCCGCCGGGCTGATTCTGCATATTCCATCCGTAACCGCCGGCAGGCTGCGCTGCATCTGCCCTGCTGTTTCCCTGAGGGTTTCCGCCGGCACCCGGATACTGCATCCTGGGATCAGCGTTGTTGTTTCCGGTATTCGGAGTACCTCTGAGGCTGGCCCTGCAGCTTATGCAGAAGTTGTAATCATCGGAATTTTCTGTTCCGCAATTTGGGCATTTCATTTTTTATCCTCCAAGCTGTTGATGGTAGTGTATAGTTCACCACCCATTTATTGTTTAAAATCCTTTATTTTACGGGAGATCTAAATAAAAAGAGCATTGACCTCCCTTTTTGGTATAA
>CACYTU010000069.1 GCA_902777355.1 uncultured Lachnospiraceae bacterium
AGACTGTGCTGCAAATGCCTCATTTGCCTCATAGATGTCGAGATCGTCGATGGTCATGTTCAGTCTCTTGAGGAGCTTTGTGGTGGAAGCAACGGGGCCGACACCCATGATGCGGGGATCTACGCCGCCCAGGCAGCCGCCGAGCCACTCAACCTGTGCCTTGACGCCCAGCTCTTTAGCCTTCTCTTCGCTCATAACAATGACTGCTGCTGCGCCATCGTTGATACCGGAAGCGTTACCGGCTGTGACGACACCGTCTTTGTTGATGGGGCGAAGCTTTGCAAGACCTTCAGCGGTTGTGCCGGGACGAGGGCCTTCATCCTTATCGAAGATGATGGTCTGCTTTTTCTGCTTGACTTCTACAGGAACGATCTCCTTGTCAAACCAGCCGTTCTCCTGAGCCTTGACTGCCTTCTGCTGGCTGCATGCTGCAAACTCATCGAGCTCTTCGCGGGTCAGTCCCCACTCCTCAGCTACGTTGTCAGCTGTGCGGATCATGTGATAGTTATTGAATGCATCCCAAAGAGCATCCTTGATCATGGTGTCAACCAGAACACCATTGTTCATTCTGTAACCATAGCGGCCCTGCTCGACTGCGTAAGGAGCCAGCATCGCCGGCTTTGATCATCTCTGCAGCCATGTTGATGGCATTCAGACCGGAACCGCAGACAACATTGATGGTAACAGCAGGAACTTCAACCGGAAGGCCGGCTTTAATTGAGCACTGACGTGCCACGTTCTGTCCCTGGGAAGCCTGGATAACGCAGCCCATGATGACTTCGTCAACCTGATCAGCGGGTACATTCGCGCGCTTCAGAGCTTCTTTGATAACGATTGCGCCGAGCTCTGTTGCAGGCGTCGTGGAAAGGCCGCCACCCATTTTGCCGATCGCCGTACGGCATGCACCCGCAATAACAACTTTCTTAGACATAGAAATATCTTTCTATATATTTCTCTGATTATATAAATGTTATCTGCATCTGTAGCATCTGTACTATATATTTTATGCAATTTTCACCAATGTAGCAAGCCGAAATTTCCAAGCTTTTGTATATTTTTTGCAACTATTCCCATGTTATTTTCCGTGATATGGACAATGATAATCTTCCTTTATCCTTCAACGGATAATCACCCCCTATATGAAGCCTGAATGAAGCTGTTCTCTGTTTATGTGCGTATATCACACATCTCACATCGGAAGTGTCAGATACCAAAAAACCTTCATGAATGCCGGAAGAAATGACGCCTGCATTCATGAAGGTTTTGATTATACTTGTGGTGATGGGCGAGTGCCCGCAAACATGTATGAATAAACTAAAATAAGTTTCCGGAGTTTCAGTCTTCTAAATCTTCGTTTCCGGATTCTCCGTCTCTCAGATCATCGCCGGCCGGATTTTCGTTTTCAGCATTTTCATTTTCTGTATTGTCATCTTCCGGATAGTCATTTACGGAATTGTCATCTGTCACGCTTTCACGGACTTTCGCGATCTGGACGACTTTTACGCCTTCATCGAGGTTCATCATCTTCACGCCGGAAGTAATCCTTCCGATCGGGCTGAAGTCGCTTGCCCGCAGCTGGATAATGATTCCGGCTGTATTGATCATCATGATCTCGTGTTCGGCAGTAACTGCCTTGGCACCGATCAGACATCCTGTCCTCTGAGTGATATGATAGCATTTGAGGCCCTTGCCGCCCCTGGTCTGGGTGCGGAACTCCTCCATCATGGTGCGCTTGCCCATGCCTTTTTCGGTAGCGAAGAGAATGGAGTCTCCCTGTGTATCGATCTGCATGGCGACGACCTCGTCGTCCCCGTCCAGATTCATTCCTTTGACGCCGGTCGCCGAACGGCCCATTTCACGCGCGTCGGTCTCCTTAAACCTGATGCACATGCCGTTCTTTGAGACCAGGAAAATATCATTTTCAGAGTTGGTCTGCTTGACGTCGATCAGTTCATCTCCCTCACGAAGATTGATCGCGATGATACCGCCCGCGCGGATATTGGAGAAGGCACTCAGAGGTGTCTTTTTCACGATTCCTCTTCGGGTTGCCATAAAGAGATTGTTTCTCTCACCGTTATCGTCCATGATCGGAATGATTGCGGTTATCTTCTCTCCCGGCATCAGGTTGAGCAGATTCACGATCGCCGTGCCGCGGGAAGTCCTCTTTGCCTCCGGGATTCTATAGGCCTTGAGACGGTAGGCTCTTCCCAGATTGGTGAAGAACATGATGTAATCATGAGTCCTGGTCATCAGAAGATCCTCGATATAATCATTATCGAGCGTCTGTATGCCCTTGATTCCGCGGCCTCCGCGGCCCTGGACCTTGAAATTGTCCTCCGTCATTCTCTTGATATACCCGAGGGAGGTCATGGCAATGACGACATTTTCATTTTTAATCAGATCTTCTATATCGAAGTCGCCGGCATCCTGCTCGATGCGGCTCCTGCGCTCATCGCCGAATTTTTCCGCGATGATATTCATCTCTTCTTTGATGACTGTGAGAAGCTTCTTGGGATCCGCCAGGATTCCCTTCAGCTCGGCGATCCTGAGCATCAGATCCTGGTGTTCTTTCTCCAGTTTCTCTCTTTCCAGACCTGTCAGGGCGCGCAGACGCATGTCCACGATTGCCTGTGCCTGGACGTCGTCCAGACCGAATCTCTCGGTCAGACGGGCTTTTGCCGTCTGCACGTTAGGGCTTTCCCGGATGATCCTGACGACTTCATCTATGTTGTCCAGCGCTATGAGCAGACCCTGTAAAATATGGTCCCTCTCTTCGGCCTTGTTGAGGTCGTAGCGCGTGCGGCGGGTCACAACATCCTTCTGATGATCCAGATAATAATTGAGCATCTGAAGGAGGTTCATGATCTTGGGCTCATTGTTGACAAGAGCCAGCATGGTGATTCCGAAGGTGTCCTGCATCTGTGTGTGCTTAAAGAGCCTGTTCAGGACAATATTGGGGTTGGCATCATGCCTGAGCTCAATGACAACGCGCATGCCTTCCCTGTCGGATTCATCCCGAAGGTCAGTAATCCCCTCCATTTTCTTATCCTTGACAAGATTGGCAATCTTCTGGATCAGATTGGCCTTGTTGACCAGATAAGGAAGCTCTGTCACGATAATGCGGTGCTTTCCGTTCTGCATGGCCTCGATGTTTGTCACCGCGCGGGTCACAACCTTGCCCCTGCCGGTCATATAAGCCTGCATGGCACCTGATGTGCCCATGATAATACCGCCGGTGGGAAAATCCGGCGCCTTGATGATCGGGAGAAGTTCGGAAATATCTGTTTCCCTGTCTTCTTCGATCTGATTGTCTATGATCTTTGTGACACCCGCCACGACTTCCCTCAGGTTGTGAGGGGGAATATTGGTCGCCATACCGACAGCGATACCCGTCGTTCCGTTGACCAGCAGGTTGGGAAAGCGGCTGGGCAGAACAGAAGGCTCTTTCTCTGTCTCATCGAAGTTGGGCACGAAAGTGACCGTGTCCTTATTGATGTCCGCCAGCATTTCCATGGAAATTTTGGTCAGTCTGGCCTCGGTATATCGCATGGCCGCGGCCCCGTCTCCGTCCACGCTGCCGAAATTTCCGTGGCCGTCGACAAGTGTGTAGCGCATGGACCAGGGCTGTGCCATATTGACCAGCGAACCATAGATTGAACTGTCACCGTGGGGATGATATTTACCCATAGTATCGCCGACGATACGCGCGCATTTTCTGTGCGGCTTGTCCGGACCGTTATTCAGCTCGCTCATCGCATACAAAATCCTGCGCTGAACCGGCTTCAGACCGTCCCTCACATCGGGAAGAGCTCTCTGCGCGATGACGCTCATGGCGTAATCAATATAGGAGCTCTCCATTGTCTTTTTCAGATCTACTTCCTGTATACGATCAAAAATTGTGTCGTCCATTCTATCCCTTTCGGAGCCTTAAATCATTCCTCCGCAGCACGTGATTCTATCATCTGATCAGATATCCAGATTTTTCACAAATTTCGCGTTTCTTTCGATAAAATCTCTTCTGGGCTCCACCTTGTCTCCCATCAGGATCGTAAATGTCAGATCAACCTCTGACTCTGTCTCTTCGTTGAACTGAACTCTCTTGAGCACTCTTCTGGCCGGATCCATAGTGGTCTCCCAGAGCTGTTCGGGATCCATCTCGCCCAGACCTTTGTAGCGCTGGATCCGGTTGTTCTGGTCCCTGCCCACCTCATCCAGGATCCTGGAAAGCTCCTCATCGCTGTAGGCGTACCACACCTTCTTGTTCTTTTCCAGTTTGAACAGGGGAGGCATGGCCAGATAGACATGTCCCTGACGGATCAGCTCGGGCATGAAGCGGTAGAGGAAGGTCAGCATCAGAGTATCTATATGGGCGCCGTCGACATCGGCATCCGTCATGATGATGATCTTGTCGTAGCGCAGCTTTGAAATATCAAAATCATCGTGGATTCCCGTCCCGAAGGCTGTGATCATGGCCTTGATTTCTTCGTTGGCATAAATCTTGTCCTCGCGGGCCTTCTCCACGTTGAGGATCTTGCCTCTGAGCGGAAGGATAGCCTGAGTCGCGCGGCTTCGCGCGGACTTGGCACTGCCTCCTGCCGAATCTCCCTCGACCAGGAATATCTCACAGTTTTTGGGATCTTTATCCGAGCAGTCCGCCAGCTTTCCGGGAAGGCTCATGGAATCCAGGGCCGTCTTGCGACGGGAGAGGTCTCTTGCTTTTCGGGCCGCCTCCCTGGCGCGCTGGGACAGGATCGATTTCTCGCAGATTTTCTTGGCGATAGCGGGATTCTGCTCCAGGAAATAGGTCAGCTGTTCAGAGACGATACTGTCAGTCGCCCCTCTGGCCTCAGCATTGCCCAGCTTCTGCTTGGTCTGGCCCTCAAACTGGGGATCCTCGATCTTGACACTGATGATGGCGGTGATACCCTCGCGGATATCTTCACCTGTCAGGTTCTGGTCACTGTCCTTGAGGATCTTGTTTTTGCGGGCATACTCATTAAAAGTCTTGGTCACCGCATTGCGGAAACCGACCAGATGCATGCCGCCTTCCGGCGTATTGATATTATTGACAAAACTATACTCGCTGTTGTTATAGCCGTCGTTGTGCTGCATCGCGACTTCCACGTACACATTGTTTTTGGTTCCCTCGAAGTACATGACTGTATCATACAGAGGGGTCTTGCTGTGGTTGAGATATGTGACAAACTCGCGGATTCCTCCCTCGTAGCAGAAAGACTGCTCCTGGGGAGAGTGATGTTCATCTTTTCTCTCATCACAGAGTGTGATCCGAAGTCCCCTGGTCAGAAATGCCATCTCCCGCATTCTCTGACGAAGCACATCATATTCGAATACTGTCGTCTCGGTGAAAATCATGGGATCGGGGATGAAAGTGACTTTGGTCCCCGTATCTTCTTCACTGCAGACTCCCGATTCTACAAGAGGAATGATCGTTTTTCCTCTTGAAAAACTCTCTTTATAGATTTTTCCGCCCTGATGGATCTCCACATCCAGCCACTCGGAAAGAGCATTGACAACAGAGGCGCCCACGCCGTGAAGACCGCCGGAGACCTTATATCCGCCTCCTCCGAATTTGCCGCCGGCATGAAGCTCTGTAAAAACGAGATCGACCGCGTTTCTTCCCGTCTTGTGGTTGATGCCGACAGGAATGCCTCTCCCGTTGTCCGAAACTGTGATGGAATTGTCCTTGTGGATCGTGACTGTGATTTCTGTACAGAACCCCGCAAGGGCTTCATCAACTGAGTTATCCACAATCTCATACACAAGGTGATGAAGGCCTCTGCTGGAAGTAGTGCCTATATACATTCCGGGACGCTTGCGGACCGCCTCCAGTCCTTCCAGAACCTGGATCGCGTCGGGATTATATTCTCCCACCTCGGTTGTATCCTTCACATTGTCATCGGGATACTCTCTGTCATTCTCACTGAAACTGACCTCATAGGAGCCATCATCCTCCTCCGTCATCGGCTCAGTTATCTCTTCATTTGTATCGAGGATCGTATTTTCCCTTTTTTCCTTTTCGTTAGCCATTAATGCATCTCTCTTTTTATTTTCCGGCATATACACCCCGTAATCCTTATTTTTTCTTATATTTTTTCTTTTCCCTTACCTTTTATAGAATCATACAATCATAGGATCATCCAGCCGGGTCACCTGCCTCAGGAGCATCTGATTTTTCCACACAGGCGCCCGATTCGATTCTGAAAATCTGGTCGATCTTAAAGCGGTTGTTTACAAACTCATCCAGTCCAGTGCAGGTGATAAAGGTCTGGATTCCTCCGATGGCGCTCAGAAGATAGTTCTGCCGGCCGCTGTCCAGTTCGGACAGGACGTCGTCCAGCATCAGGACCGGCTGATGTCCGATGATTTTTTTCACCAGATCGATCTCTGACAGCTTGAGCGAAAGCGCGCATGTTCTCTGCTGTCCCTGGGAACCGTACCTGCGCAGGTCCGTCTCCCCGTCCATAAAGGAAAAATCGTCCCTGTGGGGTCCTACGGAAGTCGTCTTCATGTGTATATCCCGGTCTCTGGACCGGCGAAGCTTCTCTTCCAGCTCTTCCTCTAAAGTGTTTGGCTCATATCTCAGAACCAGGTGCTCTCTGTTTCCCGACAGTTTTCCGTGTATATCCCCGACGATTCCGTTCAGGTCCTCTATAAACCTTTTTCTCTCCGAGATGATCTTTTTTCCGTAATTTACAAGCTGGGCGTCCCAGATTTCCAGAGTATCCGCCAGATCCGGGAACATATAAATATCCCTCAAAAGCTTGTTTCTGTTCTCTACAGTCTTGTTGTACTGGTTCAAATCGTGAAGATAGGACGCGTTCAGCTGACAGAGCTCCATGTCCATAAAACGCCGTCTCTCCGCAGGTCCGTTCTTGACAATGCCCAGATCCTCCGGAGAAAAAAATACGATATGCAAAAGCCCGATCAGCTCTGATGCCTTTCTGATCCTCTGTCCGTTGATCGCGATGCCTTTGGATCTGTTTTTGCGCAGATGCATATCGACACGGTAATCGATTCCGCCCTTCATTATGAGGCTGCGGATATGTGATTCCTCCATCCCGAACCGGATCATATCCTTGTCCCGGACTCCGCGGTGGGATTTTGTAGTGGAAATCATATACAGAGATTCCAGAATATTGGTCTTTCCCTGCGCGTTTTCTCCGTAGAGGATGTTGGTACCCTGGGAAAAATCCATGTGCAGGGAAACTATATTTCTGAAATCCGCCAATTCAAGACTGCTTATATACATAAATTCTTCAGCTCCGTCAGGCAGTTTATCCGCGCACTGTAAAAGCTCCGCCTTTTGCCTCGACTCTGTCACCGTCCCTGAGCTTTCTGCCCCGGCGCGTCTCGGTCTCGCCGTTCACTTTTACTTCGCCCGATGTGACCATGATCTTTGCCTCGATTCCGGTCTGGGCGATGCCGGCCAGTTTGAGTGCCTGTCCCAGCTTTATAAATTCGTCATGTATTGTTATTTCGCTGTTCATTATTCTCCTGAAACCTGTATTTCCAGGCTGCTCTGTTTACCGCTTTTCTAATCCGTTTCCTGTCATTTTTGTCTGAAATACCTGCGTCAGCGGTCAGTCGATCGTGATAAAGTTTACCGGCAGGATCAGATAGCAGTACATATCCTCCGCATCCCTGATAAAGCAGGGAGCCTTGGGGCTCACCAGATACATGGAAATCTCTTCCTCATCGATCGCGCGCAGGGCATCGATCAGGAACTTGGGATTAAAGCCTATGTTAAAGTCCTCTCCTTCGCGCCGGATCGCCACTGTCTCATCCATGCTTCCGATCGTCGTATTGATCCTCAGCTCCATCTCATTTTCCCTGATCATGATGATGACAGGCTTTTTATCTTCCTCCTTGACGAGAAGGGTCGCTCTGTCCAGGCAGTCCAGAAGCTCCCTGCGCCTGCAGATGATCCTGGTCTTGTAATTGCTGGACAGCATCTTGTCGATCTTGTAATACTCTCCCTCGATTAGGCGGGAGACGACGATCGTATCGTCAAATGTGAAGAGGACATGCTTGTCAGTGAAAAAGATATCCACATTCCTCTCCGTATCCCCGCTCAGGATCTTACTGATCTCCTGGAGTGTTTTTCCGGGAATAATGACCTTGCGGTTGTCATAGGAATCCCTGAGCTCCGCTTTTCTGGTCGCGATCCGGTGTCCGTCCAGCGCTACCATGCGGATATGCTGGTCTATGATTTCCATCATCTCACCGGTCATCATTCCGTTGCTCTCATTTCCGGATATGGAAAAAATCGTCCTGGTGATCATATCCCTCAACGTATACTGGGAGAGACGGATCCCCACGGAGCGGTCGATTTCAGGGAGGAAAGCAAAGTCAGAGGCATCTCTTCCCAGAATGGCAAACTTGGCGTTTTCACAGGTGATCATAACCTTTTCACCTTCGACCGAGATCGAGACATCATTGTCGGGAAGCTTTCTGATGATATTGGAGAAAATCTGCGCATCGACCGCGATCATTCCACCTTCCAGGATGATACCCTGCGCCACAGTCTGGATACCAAGTTCCATGTCATTGGCGATCAGACAGATCTCAGTTCCGGAAGCATTGATCAGTATGCACTGAAGGATGGACATCGTTGTCTTCCCTGAGACAGCGCGGGAAACAATCTGGATTGCCTTCATCAGGTTTTCTTTGGAGATTCTGATTTTCATTGAAATTAAACAGCGGGCAGCTGCCGCAAAGACGGATATGCCCGCACATCCGGTCTTGCGATATTTGTGAGCGCCCACACATAGCCACAAATATGATAAAACAGGGCAGGAGCTGCCCTATGTCTCCGGCCTGTGTCGTCCTTAAAGGAGGAAAAGCATCACACTGACCGTGTCATTAAACAAAAAAATACCGGATTTCGTTTCAAGGATGCGAAAATCGCCTGAACGCAACTTTACCCTGCTGACCGTAGTATGGCGGGTAAAGTTCGGAAACAGACGTGGCGGATACCTGAATGTTGATAACAGACATTTTATTGATTTAAAAATAAAAAAACAACGCGATCGATTATAAATAAGAGTTAGATCGTAGTATTAATAATAGAGGCCGTGGAAATGTGCATAACCTCTACTATTATACTGTTTTACAGGGATTTTTTCAATCTTTCGCTGTTTAAAACGAAGGGGAGAAAGGGTGGATAAGAGTATTTTTATCCACTCTTTCCCCTCATGATCAGTTCTGCGGTATATTCAGCTTTTTGAGAATCACGTCTACATTTCCACGCAATTCACTATTAGTCACAAGCTCATTTTTGATTTTATTCACACCGTGTATAACAGTGGAGTGGTCTTTTCTGCCCAGAAGTCTGGCTACCGATTCAAGAGTAGCATCGGTATATTCCCTGCAGATATACATAAAGACCTGGCGCGGGACGACCAGAGATGCGATTTTTTTCCTGGAAACGATGTTGGCAGCCCTTACATCATAGTGTTCGCAGACAACGCGCAGGATCATATCCGGTGTGATGACATCCTGCCTGTCAGGATCGATCATGTCCTTGAGAGCTTCCCTGGCATTGGTCAGGTTAGCATCGACATTGTTGAGCCTGGAATAAGCGATGATCTTGTTGAAAGCGCCCTCCAGCTCACGGATATTGGATTTGATGTTGGTGGCGACATATTCGAGGATCTCATCATCCAGGTGTCGGCCGGTCATCTCCGCGTTTTTGCGAAGGATTGCCATCCTGGTCTCATAATCCGGCGGCTGTATGTCCGCGATCAGTCCCCATTCAAAACGGGAGCGGAACCTTTCATCGAGTGTTTCCATTTCACGGGGAGGACGGTCGGAGGACAGAACGATCTGTTTTCCGGCCTGATGCAGCTCATTGAAAGTGTGGAAAAACTCTTCCTGAGTGGATTCCTTTCCTATTATAAATTGTATATCGTCGATCAGAAGGACATCGACCTTCCTGTATTTGTCGCGGAGCCTGGCCATGGAAGTGGCATTACCGCCACGGATGGACTCAATCACCTCGTTTGTAAACTGCTCGCTGGTCACATACAGGACCCGCTTGGAAGGATTCATTTCCAGTATGTAATGTCCTATGGAATGCATGAGGTGAGTCTTGCCAAGTCCCGCTCCTCCATAGAGGAAAAGAGGATTGTAAGTATTTCCGGGCGATTCTGCAACGGCCACACAGGCAGACTGGGCGAACTTGTTGTTGCTGCCGACGATAAAGGTGTCAAACCGGTACTTTGCGTTCAGATTTGCATTCTCAATCTGCTGGGCAACCAGTTCGTTTTTGGGTTCCGCCGCCGTCTCCTCTACCCTTTCCTGATCCATCAGCAGAAATTCGACATCATAGTTTTCGTCGAACATTTCTGTGAGGGTGACCTGGAAAAAGACCTTGTAATTGTTCATGATGTAGTCAAGCATGATGGGCTTGTCGGACGGGATCCTTATATAGACCACATGATCCTTAATGTCCGCAATCTCCAGGTTCTGAATCCAGGTTGTGTAGGAAATTTTGGAGAGGCCATATTCGATCCGGACATGCTCTTTAATCGATGTCCAGTTTTGTCTGATGATTTCTTCGTTCATTTAACTCACCGTTTCTGTAAAAAATCAGTTTATATTCAGATACCAATCATATAATAAAAAGGGTGAAACTTCAAACCAGCCGGGTAATCCACATTTTGTGGATAACTTTGTTTATAACTTTTTCAGACAGAGAATTTTTTTTAATCCACAAAATGAATATAAAAGTTATCCCCAATCTAAACATGTGAAAAATGACGCTTTTTTACATAAATATGTGAGAAAAATGGTAAGTTATCCACAAGTTATGCACAATTTGTGGATAAGTGGAAATGTTGAAAGGTGTTTATTGGGAAAATGTGGATAACTTTTTCGCCACAATATTTGGTTCAAAAAAATTTTTTCCTTCCACATCTTGTACCGAATATTTGTGCGGAAAAAGAGGGGTTTTCCACGTTATTCACATTTTATTGTGGATACTTTGTGGAAAATATGGATAAAATATTTTTCTTGACGATAAAAAAGGTATTATATATAATTTTGATGTTAGTGTCTTTACCGGGGAAGCTATAAATCCGCGCTGCACTGTCATATACAGCGCTGTAAATCCGCGGATGATTCCCGAACCAGCAACCGTATCAGCACCTTCAGGAAGTGCCGGAGCAGCCGTCACATTGTTTCCGGGTGCAGGGTATAAACTACTATGATATGTGACTTTCTGCCGGAACCGCACCCGGCACGGTAGAGCGCGGATCATTTCACAACTATTTCTGTTAAGGAGGATATATAAATGGCAAAAATGACATTTCAGCCCAAGAAAAGGCAGCGCGCAAAAGTACATGGATTCAGATCCAGAATGAGCACCAAGGGCGGCAGGAAGGTTCTTTCCGCACGCAGGCGCAAAGGCAGAAAGCAGATCGCAGTCTGACCGGTGGAATCCGGAAACTGAACCGGATGGAATGCAGGAGAGTCATGCTGGGTACAGCATGACTCTTTGTGCACAGGATAAAATCCAGAAATGAATGAAATTTGAGAAATTATGGAATCTCTGAAAAAGAACGCAGATTTTAAAAATTGCTATAACAGCGGTAAATCCTTTGTGAATAAGTATCTTGTCCTGTATTTGTGCGGTAATGGACTGGGAAGAAACAGATATGGGATTTCCGTCAGCAAAAAGGTGGGAAACAGTGTTGTCCGCCACCGTGTCAAAAGACTGATCAGAGAGACCTGCCGGCTTCACGAACATGAAATGGCCGTCGGCTATGACATCGTCATCGTGGCGCGTGTCCGCGCGAAGGAACTCGGATTCTTTAAAATAGAAGATTCCCTGCTGCGCCTGACGGGAAAGGCCGGAATCAATATATCATCCGGTAAACAATCCGAAAAATGATCCGGGAAATAATCCGGGAAAAAGGAAAACATTTCAGGAAATATTCCGAACATTAATCCGGGAAATAAACCGGATACGATCCGGGAAAAATCCGGGAAGTATTCCGAAAAATAATCCGAAAATATGAAAAAAATGATGGTTAAATCAATCAGGATATATCAGAAGTATATTTCTCCCATGAAAGGGACCAAATGCCCTTATATCCCCAGCTGTTCACAGTACGGACTGGAGGCTGTGGAGAAGTACGGAGCTCTGAAAGGGGGAGCCATGGCGGCATGGAGAATCCTTCGCTGCAATCCTTTTTCCAGCGGAGGTTATGATCCTGTTCCCTGAAAAATTAAATCTGTTCCCTGAATCATCAATATTGTTTCCTGAAGAATTAAAACAGAAGACAGAAGATCCAGGAGAACAGAGCAGCCAGAAGAATCTGAATAAAAGAATCAGATAATAATATCCTGAATACACTGATTGAATAGTCGGATTTATGTAATCTTTCACACAGGCCGGAGTTTTGAATGACAACGGCACAATTATCATATTTCCGGGGAAAGATCCCGCGGAATGTGAAATAAGGAGGATATACAGCTTCCATGTTTTTGACAAAATCAACAACGTTTATTATCGGCCCTGTCGCTGAGCTGATCGGTTTTATCATGAACGGAATTTTCTATGTGCTCGGGAAGATCGGACTTCCCAACATAGGACTTGCCATTATCATCATGACGATCCTGATCTATATGGCCATGCTGCCTCTGACCGTCCGTCAGCAGAAGTTTGCCAAGCTTCAGAGGAAAATGCAGCCTGAGATCAAAAAAATCCAGAATAAGTATCAGGGCAGAAAAGATGAAGCCTCTATGGCTGCCCAGCAGGAAGAAATCAAGCAGGTCTATGAAAAATACGGAGTGTCCGCAACAGGCAGCTGCGTCCAGCTCCTGATCCAGATGCCCATCCTGTTTGCTCTGTACAGGGTTTTTTACAATATTCCCGCTTACCTTCCTCTGGTCAAAGAGGCATTCTTCCCTCTGGTAGACAATCTCTATAAGCTTGACCCCAAGGGAGCAATCCTGACAGCTCAGAACGGCGAAGGAAAGTATATTTTCTCTGCTGTATCTCAGTTTGCCAAGCGCTTCACCAGTGACAGCTTCACAGGCGGAGATGTTACTTTCATCCAAAATACTCTTATTGATGTTCTCAATAAGTTTCAGAAGGCGGACTGGGCGACCCTGGCTCAGAAGGCTTCTTCCCTGCAGGGAGATATCCAGGCTACAACAGCCAAGCTTAACCAGTACAATAATTTCCTGGGACTCAATATTGCAGAATCTCCCCAGAATATTATGAAGCAGGGCGGAATCATGATCGCTGTCGCCCTGATCATCCCTTTTCTGGCCGCTTTCACTCAGTGGCTCAACGTCAAGCTGATGCCTCAGGCGGAAACGGACCCCAACGATCAGACCGCCAATACCATGAAGAGCATGAATATCATGATGCCCGCCATGTCAGCGGTTTTCTGCTTCTCTCTTCCCAGCGGCATGGGACTTTACTGGATCTTCGGTGCCATCGTGCGTATTGTCCAGCAGATCTTTATCAACAAGCACATTGATAAGATGGACATTGATGCCATGATCGAGCAGAACAGCGAGAAGGCAAAGGAAAAAGCAGAAAAGAGAAAAGAAAAGTCGAGCGTCGCGACTGAGAGAACACCTGCAGGTGTTTCCAGGCAGAACAGGCTCGTCACAAGACTTAACCCTTCTCAGGAAAAGAAGATCGAAGAGATGAATCAGTCCAGAAAGCAGATGAAATTCAAACAGGATTCTCTTTCCGAAAAGGCTGATATGGTCAGAAGATTCAACGAATCAGGCAATAACAAATAAGATAAAGAATATTCGGTTCGATATTTGTGAATAGGAGGTTATATCCACGAATATGTCTCAGGAATATATTGAAGTCACGGAGAGAACCGTTTCCGAAGCTATTACGGTGGCGTGCCAGAAGCTGGCGGTTCCCAGTGATCGTCTCGAATATGAGGTGATCGATCCCGGCAAAACCGGATTTCTGGGAATCGGTGCCAGGCCGGCGAAAATACGCGTGCGCGTAAAGAAGGGAATGGAGGAGAGCACTGAAATCGACACAAGCGCGATCATCAGTGATGTTCTCAAAGGAAACAATGAAAAGAAAAAGAGCCATGAACAGCACCAGAAGGATTCTGCCAGAGAAGATCGGAAAGATCATAAAAAGTCAGGATCCGGCTCTGTAAAGAAAGAATTCGACAGGAAAAAATCAGCGGAAGCCGAAAAATCCGAAAAGAAAAAAGCAGATGAATCTGCCAGGGCAAAAGCCGCGGAAAAATCCTCTGCGGACAAAAAGGCTCACGCATATACAGAAAATTCGTCAGCAGCTGAAGCTCCTGCTGAAAAAGAGAACAGCCATACTTCTTTTGAGAAGAATGCAAAGAACAGTGAAAAATCAGAAGGAAATCCTGCCGGAAAGAGATCTTCCGGAAGAAGGGAATATTCCGAGAAAAACCAGGAGCGCGGATACCGCGACAGAGGCAGAGGACACCGCAGGCAGCGCCGTTTTGACAGAGAAGATAACCGCGCGGCAGACCTCGAAAAGGCTGCTCCCCAGGCTTCCGAAAGCCAGTTTACTCCCAGAAAGAAGAGCGTTGTTCCCAATCTCACAGATGAACAGATTGCAGAGATCAAAGAGCGCGCCGATTCCTTCCTGAAAGATGTGTTACAGGCAATGGATCTGGAGGCTGAGATCTGCAGCACTTATGAAAAAGAGAGCGGAATGCTCAATATCGACATTAAGGGAGAAAATATGGGCGTCCTCATCGGAAAAAGAGGACAGACTCTGGATTCCCTGCAGTATCTGGTCTCACTTGTCGTAAATAAGGGTGTGGAAGGATACATTCATGTCAAGGCTGACACGGAAAACTATCGTGAGCGCCGCAAAAAGACTCTTGAAAATCTGGCAAAGAATATTGCCGGCAAGGTCAAGAAAAACAGAGCCAGCGTGGCTCTGGAGCCGATGAATCCCTACGAGAGAAGGATCATCCACTCGGCTCTGCAGAGCGACCGCTATGTGACGACATACAGCCAGGGCGAAGAACCCTACAGAAAAGTCATCGTCACTATGAAAGAGGACAAATAAAAAACAGCCGGCTGGATACAAGCCTGCCGGTGCTGTGAACTGAATCTGTACAACTGCCTTCGAGGCATGAAAAAGGATCAGATCTGTGACCGCCGCCTCAGCAAAATTGAGTTGAGACGGCGGTTCTTTTTCTTTATCGCAGGGCTGCCGTATGGTATCTTTCGCCTGATGGCGAACGGCAGCCCGCGGGAGGGTAGAGGGCGGCATATGAACTGCATAGCAGTTCATATTGACGCCTCCACCCTATTTATGACACGGCCCGTGTAATGATTTTTCCTCCTTGCGGCGGACACGGGCCGGTCGGGGAATAGAGGGCAGCGTCGCTGCCTCTACTCAATTGACAAATAATAATGGGATGGCTGAAATCATGAGAACAGAATCAGAAGAAAAGGTCTATGTGGATAAATCCGGAAGAGATACGATTGCCGCTGTTGCCACGGCCATGTCCACCGCCGGAATAGGAATCATCCGCGTCAGCGGACCGGACGCAGTCCGCATCTGCGCGCGTTATTATGTAAATGTCAAAGGAAAGCGGAACCTGGAATCTCATGCTGCCAACACAATTGTTTTCGGGTATATAGAAGATGAAAATAATACCCGGATCGATGAAGTCATGATCAGTATATTCCGGGCACCGCACAGCTACACCACAGAGGATACAGTTGAAATCAATTCCCACGGGGGAACTTATATCCTGAACAGGATCCTGGAACTGGTCCTTCGTGGAGGAGCCCGCCTGGCAGAACCGGGTGAATTTACAAAGAGAGCTTTCCTTGGAGGCAGGATCGACCTGTCCAGGGCGGAAGCCGTCATGGACCTCATCGCCTCCCAAAACGAATTTGCCCGCAGGACTGCCCTGGCCCAGCTGAGCGGCAGCGTCTCGGAAAAAATAAAGGTTTTCCGCTCTTCTATTCTCTATGAGATGGCTTTCATAGAATCCGCCCTGGATGACCCCGACAGCTATGATCTGGACGGATACCCTGAGAGGCTGGATAAAATCTGCGAAAAATTAATGAATGATATGGGCAGTCTTCTGGAGACAGGTGATAAGGGAGCTGTCCTGAAAGAAGGAATCCGCACAGCAATTATAGGAAGACCCAACGCCGGAAAATCCTCCCTGCTCAACTATCTTGCAGGCACAGAGAGGGCAATCGTCACCGAAATAGCCGGTACGACCCGCGATACCCTGCAGGAGAGCATCCGGATCAGGGGAGTCCAGCTTCGGGTGACTGATACAGCCGGAATCCGCGATACGGAGGACCGCGTAGAAAAAATAGGAATAGAGAGAGCCATGGAGGCAGTCTCCCAGTCCGAACTGGTCCTCTACCTCATCGATGCCTCCGAGGGAATCACCGCCGAGGATATTTCCATCTCCAAACTTCTGAAAAACTGGAAAAATGAGGATCCCTCCCTCAGAAAGTGTATTCTTCTCCTGAATAAAAGCGACCTGCCCCCGGTGACAGAAGAAGCCGCTGTCCGCAGCTTTTTTGAAGAGGCGGACGCAATCCTCTCCTGCTCCCTCAAAACAGGTGAGGGCGCCCTTGAACTTGGACACACAATAGAAAAGATGTATCATATGGGAGAACTCACCCATCAGATTGAATCCATGATCACAAGCGTGCGCCACAGAGAAGCCCTGAGAGAGGCTTACGAATCCCTCTCCCTGGTGAGACAGAGCATTGCTATGGGAATGAGCGAGGACTTCTTCGCGATCGACCTCATGAATGCATATTCATGCCTGGGCAGGATCACCGGAGAGGCAGTGGAGGATGACCTCGTGGAGGAAATCTTCTCCAAATTCTGTATGGGAAAATAAAGACCTGAGTCCTCAGGGAAGGATATAGATTATGATTTATCACATTGATACGGACGTCTGCGTGATCGGCGCCGGACACGCGGGCTGCGAAGCCGCCCTGGCCTGCAGCCGTCTGGGCCTCAATACCGTTATTTTTACAATGAATGTGGACAGCATAGCCATGATGCCCTGCAATCCGCACATCGGGGGATCTTCCAAGGGACATCTGGTGAGGGAAATCGATGCACTGGGCGGAGAAATGGCCAAAAATATTGACAAGACCTTTATCCAGTCAAAGATGCTCAATATTTCCAAGGGACCTGCCGTCCACTCTCTGCGCACACAGGCCGACAAGGCTGAGTATTCAAAAGAAATGCGCCGGGTTCTGGAGAACCAGGAAAACCTGACCATCCGCCAGTCTGAAGTGACCGATATCCTGACCCGGGACGAAGTGGATGCCCTGCTGGGAAAGGCAGAGGAGGCAGGATCCTTGCCGGGAAAATCAGAGGGGGCAGAATCCCTTCCTGGAAAGGCAGAGGAAACGGAATCCCTTCCTGGAAAGACAGGGGAATCAGAATCCTTTCCTGGAAAGACAGGGGAATCAGAATCCTTTCCTGGAAAGACAGGGGAATCAGAATCCCTTCCTGGAAAGGCAAGGGAGGAAGAATCCGGAAATCAGCAGGAAATCTTTTTTGAAAAAAAGTTCAATCAGGTTCCTGTGGAAAAAAAGAAGCCCTGTATAGGCGGTGTGCGGATCCAGACAGGAACAGTCTATACCTGCAAAGCGGTGATTATCTGCACCGGAACCTACCTCAATGCCAGGTGTCTGGTCGGAGAATCCATCACAGAGACAGGTCCCGGGGGCATGCAGCGCTCCACCTGGCTCAAAGACGCGATGACCAGGCTGGGTATTCCGCTGAGAAGATTCAAGACCGGGACTCCCGCCAGAATGGACGGCAGGACACTGGATTATTCAAAGATGAAGATACAGCCCGGAGATCCCGTGGTAGTACCCTTCTCCTATTCCACCGACCCCGCCGATGTCCAGATCGAGCAGGTTCCCTGCTATCTTACCTATACAAACGAGGAGACCCACAACATAATTCGCCAGAACCTGGACCGCTCTCCCATCTACGCGGGAATCATAGAGGGAACAGGTCCCAGATACTGCCCTTCCATTGAGGACAAAGTCGTCAAATTCAGCGACAAGGGCAGGCACCATGTCTTTATCGAGCCGGAAGGCCGCTTTACAAACGAAGTCTATGTCGACGGAATGTCCTCCTCCATGCCGGATGATGTACAGCAGAGGATGTACCGCACAGTGCCCGGATTGGAAAACTGTGTTATTGTTAAAAATGCCTACGCGATCGAATATGACTGCATCAATGCCAACCTGCTCAAGCTGTCCCTGGAGACAAAGGCTGTGGACGGACTCTTCTGCGCCGGCCAGTTCAACGGCAGCAGCGGATATGAGGAGGCGGCTGCCCAGGGCCTGATCGCCGGCATCAACGCTGTCAACAAGATCAGGGGAAAAGAACCCCTCATTCTGGAAAGATCAGAGGCTTACATAGGCGTTCTGATCGATGACCTTGTCACCAAGGACAACAGGGAACCCTACCGCATGATGACCTCCCGCGCAGAGTACAGACTCCTGCTCAGGCAGGACAATGCCGACCTGCGCCTGCGCAAATACGGCTATGAGGCAGGCCTGATTACTCAGGAACAGTACGACTATGTATGCTACAAGGAAAAGGCCATTCAGGAAGAGACAGACAGACTGAAAAAAGTAAAGATCGGCGCTGCCGCATCCAACCAGAGCATCTTGAGAGCCCTCGGCTCCGCAGAACTCAAGACTGCCTGCAGCCTGGCGGAACTCATCTGCCGCCCCGAACTCTCCTATGACAAGACTGCGGAGCTGGATCCCGACCGCCCCAGCCTCACCAAAGACATCACGGAACAGGTGGAGATCAACATCCGCTATGAGGGATACATAGACAGACAGAAAAAACAGGTGCAGCAGTTTGAAAAACTTGAGCATAAAAAGATTCCTTCTGAAATAAACTATGACGACGTCGGCAGCCTTCGCAACGAGGCACGCCAGAAACTAAAGGAATTCCTTCCCTCTTCTATCGGACAGGCCTCCAGAATCTCGGGAGTTACCCCCGCTGACATCACTGTTCTGCTGATTTATCTGGAAAAACAGAGAGGAAGATGAATAAACAGCGGGCAAGCGTCCCAAAAGACGGATATGCCCGCATACCTCTGTCTCATTGAGCAATCCCGGAAAAACCGTGAATGCGAATGTGCGGAGTAACTGTGAGAGCGCGGGACACGCAAAGCAGCAAGCAGCTTTATTCATACATGTCTGTGAATTTAAAATCATGGGCATAAATATGAGAATATCCCTTTCTTATTGAAAAACCCGGAAAAGCAGCAGAGGAAGATGAGGTTATCTCTGCTCTATCCGGAAAAAAGGGACACAATCAGGAGACAATTCATGAGAAGATTGAGACAAGTTGTCGCGGTCATTCAGAGAACGATAGAAGTCTATTCGAAACATGATATGTATGTTTATTCCGGATATACGACATTTTATTTTCTGATGTCGGTTGTGCCGCTTCTTATGCTGATTATTTCGGTGATCAACCTGCTCCCCTGGTTTTCTGTTGAACAGGTGAGCACGATCCTGTCAAAAATCATTCCGGACATCCCCCAAATCCGACGAGTCCTGCTCAGTGTGGTCATCAACCTCAACAGACAATCGGGTCAGCTGGTCTCCTATCTCTTTGCGCTGACATCCTTCTGGTCCGGATCACACGGAGTCACAGCCATGATGACGGGACTTGAAAAAATCAACCACACTAACCGGAAAACTGTTAAAAACAGAATCAAGGCAATTTTTTACACTGTATTGTATATCCTGTTGATTCCATCCATGCTTCTATTTCAGGGTATAAGGGCTTCTTTAAAAAGCGGAGTAAAATCCCTGTTTTCCTATTTGAACATCACATTTGATGTCGCGGATATGACCGGCAGCGCCATGGCAATCATCAGATTGAGTGAAATCATTACACTGGGTCTGATGATTCTGGTCATCGTCCTGACTTTTACCTATCTTCCGTCAGGAAATAGAAGAATATCAAGCCAGCTTCCGGGATCCGTTTTTACATCGATTCTGTGGGTCCTGTTCACAAAGGCATTCGGCTTTTTTATTCAGAGATTCTGGAGATATTCCTCCGTCTACGGAGCCCTTGCGGCTGTCTTTCTGGCCGCTATGTGGATGAAATTTATCATCAGCATCCTGTTTTACGGCGCCTCCCTCAACAGGGCCCTGCAAGTGCAGATCTCAAAAGACTGCCAGACTTAAACGCAGATATTTCTTCAAGTGACTTCAGACGTGAAAAAAGACATTTCGAATGGTTTCAGGTGTGAAAAAAGAAATTTTCAAGTGAATTCAGGCGTGAACAAAGAATGTAAACATGACTGATTCGGGGAATGAGATTCTATGAGAGAAAAACCAAGACTAACAGGAATAATCTATCAGGTTATGATATTGTTTCTGATCAGCATACTTGCTATAGGCTTATTGACATATTACTCACAAAGCCTGGTTGCTGATTCCAATGTCAAAAAACTTACCGAAAAACTCGCGGAAGAGGTTGCGGAGGAAGTAAGGGATTCTGTTATGGAATATCCCGCTTATTCGTGGCTTTTAAACTACTGGTATGAAAACTGGGACCAAATGGACATCGAATATGATGTCGAATTCCAGGAAGGGACCCTTACAGAAAAAAAATGCCGGCTGCTGGAATCACGCTGCCCTGATCTGATCTTAAAATATGCCTCAAATGAAGAAATTGAGGCACTCTCCGAGGATGATCAGAAACTATATGCCGAAATCGTCTATTCCTGGCTGATCACCCGGGTAAACCAGATCAAGAGAACACATAATGCGGACTTTTTATTCTGCGTGTCTACGGATAATACCTACAAAGAGCAGTTCTTCCTCTTCAGCGCCGCCGATCCCGGTTCTGTCAGGGGAACTGAATATGAACAGGTATATACCCTTGGAACAAAAGTGAAGGTATCGGACAGCCAGAGAACGGCCATGTACAATTCCCAAAAGAACTATAAGTATCTGACAGACGCGGGAAAATATGTCGATTATTATTCTTACCTCACCAAAATTAACGGACGGATAATACTCGTCGGAATGACATACAATCTGGAGACTTTAAAAAACAATATTCGGTATCAGACTCTCAACGGAACAGTTCTGGCCATGCTCTATCAGATATTCCTGTCCGTGATCTGCCTGATGCTGATCATGCATTTCGTGCTCCGACCTTTAAAAAAAGTTCAGAAAAATATCCGACTGTACAAGGATACCAAGGACAGCCACAGGGTTATTGATAACCTCTCGACAATCAAATCGCGCAATGAAATAGGACAGCTGGCCCTGGACACCATTGATCTGGCAAAGGAAATAGATAATTACACGAATCAGATTGCCGCGATCACTGCGGAAAAAGAAAGAATCGGCACGGAAATGTCTCTGGCATCCCGCATACAGGAATCGATGCTTCCCAATGATTTTCCCGCTTTTCCGGACAGGATTGATTTCGATATCTATGCTTCAATGAATCCCGCCAAAGAGGTTGGCGGTGACTTCTATGACTTTTTGATGATTGATGATGAACATCTCTATTTAGCAATCGCGGACGTTTCCGGAAAGGGCGTCCCCGCCGCTCTGTTTATGATGGCTGCAAGAATTGTACTGGTCAACAATGCCATGTCGGGAAAGAGTCCCGCGGAGATTCTGCAGGATACAAACGAAGCCATCTGCCGCCACAACACAGAGGAGATGTTTATCACTGTATGGCTGGGAATCCTCGACCTCTCCACAGGCATACTCACAGCAGCCAATGCCGGCCACGAATATCCCATCATCATGCAAGGGGGCGGCAGGTTTGAAAAGCTCAAAGACAGACACGGATTTGTCGTAGGCGGCATGGAAGATATAAAATACACCAATTATGAGATTCAGCTGACACCCGGCGCAAAGATCTTCGTCCACACGGATGGCCTGACAGAGGCCACAAACAAGGAGACAGAAATGTTCGGCGAAGACCGTGTCATCTCGTCCTTAAATGCAGACCGCTGCCTCAGCCCCGAACAGACCCTCAAAAAAGTCATGGCCGATGTCGATGATTTCGTCAAAGACGCCGAACAGTTCGACGACCTGACAATGCTCTGCCTTGAATACAGAGGATTGGAAAAACAGGATTAAGAGAGAAAACCGGGAAAGCTTGGAAAAACCGGGGATGGGTAAAACTTGTATAAAAAAGCGTGGGGAAACCGCGGAGAACAGGGAAAACCAGGAAAACTGTTGATAACGTCGGAAAATGCGGAGAACTGCGTATAATGTTGGAAAACCACGGATAATATTGGAAAACCCGGAAAACGGTATTTAACGTAGGCAGCCTTTAACAGGTGAGACCGAAAATAAAAAAGGATTGCAAAACACTTAAAATCATGTATAATAAGTATGTTCTGCAGGTGCAGGATATATTTATAATTGTCTGCGTAGCTCAGTTGGATAGAGCGACCGCCTCCTAAGAAATCAGGGTGGTGAAACGCAGCAAGAAAAAGTTGTGTACTTGGAGTTCGATTCCAGTCAAAAAATCGACGCTGGTTGCGAAAGAGTTACTTTTAAAAAGAGTTTCACCCTCTTGCAACCGAATCGAAAAAACATCTCAAAAGTCTCCGGCTGAATTAGCAATCAGCCGAGATCATAAATCATTTACCGGGCCTCAAAAAGGCAAAAAACCCAGTATTTATGCGGGTTTCCGGACATGTCTGCGTAGCTCAGTTGGATAGAGCGACCGCCTCCTAAGCGGTAGGTCGGGTGTTCGAGTCACCTCGCGGACGGGCTCAAATGAGAGTGGAACGATTAGCTGGCTAATCGCTCGCTCTCATTTTTCGTTTTCTCCCTGCTAAGCAATTAGCTGAACTGCTGTGTATCCAGCTAAGAAAAGCATTTCGCAGCTAATCGCCTCAAAAGAGGGTCTGGCTAATATAAGGGGAACACCGGCTGTCAGGTATGGAAAATCGATGAAAAACGAAGTAAAACCGTGAAATTCGTTCCTGCCTGTAAGTCCGCCAGCTAACTCGGTTAGCAGAGATCGGGAGAGACAATATTACAATTCTTAGCACCTGCTAATGCAGACGGCAAATGGATAGTGGCCCGTTTGGATCAGATGAAACCAAAGATCTGGTCTGAACGGGCTTTTTTCGTGCAGAAATCGGCAAATCACCTGCAGGGAGGAGCATTTTTACCCAGTATCTGCTCTTCTCTTCCGGAAAAAGCGGAGGGGATGGCCACCGGTGCCAGGGTAAGGATAAAGACCTGTTCAGCGGCATCAGAGCTCACGAGTTTGGGAAAGACAAGGAGGACAAACATGCAGGAGAAGAACAGCGGGATCGGGGAAAAGGAAAGGATCGATCGTAAGGCCCATCCCGGATGGGGCTTACGAGATCATTTCCGGAAACCGCAGACGATATGCAGCCCAGAAACTCGGATACCGGAAAGTCCCGGTGATCATCCGTGTCCTTAAGGATGAGGAAGCTGTGATCAGCATGGTGGATTCCAACATGCACAGGGAGGTCATCTCACCCAGTGAAAAGGCTTTTGCCTGCAAGATGAAGTATGACGCGATCAAGCGCAAGAACGGGTTCAGCAGCAATGGGCAGGATGACTACCAGTACAAGGGGAGGAAATCCATCGAGATCATGGGTGAAGAGATGGGTGAGAGCCCGAAACAGGTCCAGCGCTACCTCAGGATACCGGAGATCCTTGAGATGCTGGATGACGGGAAGATCGGGTTCACTCCGGCTTATGAGGCATCATTCCTTACGGAGGAGGAACAGAAGAACCTGATCCAGGCAATGGCATACACCCAGTCCTCTCCTTCCCTGTCGCAGGCACAGAGAATGAAGAAGCTCAGCAGGGACGGCGAGTTGGATCTGCAGGAAATGAAGAAGATCCTGGGCGAGGTCAAAAAAGGAGAGATCAACCGGGTCACCTTCAAGAATGAACAGCTGCACAGGTTTTTCCCGAAAGAATATTCAGCGGAGAGGATGAAGGAAAGGATCCTGGATATCCTGAAGCTCTGGCAGGCCCAGCAGCTTGGAAATACGCAGTCAGAGAATGAAGCGGAATGAGAAAAGCAGACAGGAGGACAAAGAAATGGCAAAAGTGATAGCAATAGCGAACCAAAAGGGAGGCTGTGGTTATGGAAAGCTGGAGATTATGCAAAGTTCACAGCCATAAGCCTTGATTTTATTGCGTTTCCAGGTTGATTAACTTTGCATAATCCAGCAACCTTATGATGTAAAAACACATCATAAGGAGGTCCGTACAATGGAATCATTACCGTTACAACAATTAGCAGATGAAACTTTGCAGGCGCTGGTCAA
>CACYTU010000070.1 GCA_902777355.1 uncultured Lachnospiraceae bacterium
GAGATCGCAACCGAGATCGTCGATATCGACAAGATCCCCGCTGACAAGATGGGCATGGATATCGGTCCCAAGACCATCGAGCTGTTCTCCAACGCTGTCAAGACCGCCAAGACTGTTGTCTGGAACGGACCTATGGGCGTATTCGAGAACCCGATCCTCTCCAAGGGCACCAAGGCAGTCGCACAGGCTATGGCCGACACAGATGCTACCACCATCATCGGCGGCGGCGACAGCGCTGCAGCAGCAAACCAGATGGGCTTCCACGACAAGATGAGCCACATCTCCACCGGCGGCGGTGCATCCCTTGAGTTCCTCGAGGGCAAGGAGCTTCCCGGCGTCGCAGCCGCAAACGATCGCTGAGAACAGATCCGGCCTTAAGACATCCCCTGGCTCTCCGGGACTATAAACGGGCGCGCAGGCGCATCTAAACCCGATTCCCACGTGCTGCTGTCCGCATCGCAGACTGCCTGCGGACAGTGACACGGCAGAAGCGAATAAGTTACTGTTCACGCCCTCGAGAGGGCGTAGACAGCAACGCGAATAATCCGTGATCTCGAAAAAACAGGGGTGCAACAGTTTTGAGGATGATATATAATAGTAATGTCCGGGGGACTTTTTCTGTCTCTCCGGGCTTCAAAAGTTCCCTCTTTGGAAGACACTTCCGGTGCGCACAGGGAGCGCCGCGCGCAGCCGGCTGAGTGTGGTGAATATCGGTTTTATTCTTCCTCCCGCGATACCTGCAGGTGAGCCCTGAAAAAACCGTGTTTTGCGGAACAGTAATCTTTGAGCAAGTAATTCAGTGACGGCGCTCTGGAATGGAGAATTAAAATGGCAAGAAGGAAAATCGTTGCAGGCAACTGGAAAATGAACAAGACTCCCACAGAGGCGAAGGCTCTTGTCGAGCTGCTTGCTCCCCTGGTAAAGAATGATGATGTCGATGTCGTCTACTGCGTTCCCGCAGTTGATATCGTTCCCGTAGTTGAGGCTGTCAAGGGCTCCAACGTTGCTGTCGGCGCAGAGAACATCTCCGATAAGGACAGCGGCGCATTCACCGGCGAGATTTCCGGCGCAATGCTCAAAGATGCAGGCGTCAAGTACGTCATCATCGGCCACTCCGAGAGAAGAGATTACTACAAAGAGGATGATGCTTTCCTGAACAGAAAGGTTCTGAAGGCATTCGAGTATGGCCTTATTCCGATCCTTTGCTGCGGCGAGTCCCTTGAGCAGCGCGAAGCAAACGTGACCATCGACTGGATCCGTCTGCAGCTCAAGAGCGATCTGATCGGCGTCACAGCTGAGCAGGCTGCTTCCATGGTCATCGCTTATGAGCCTATCTGGGCTATCGGCACAGGCAAGGTTGCTACCACTGAGCAGGCTCAGGAAGTCTGCCATGCAATCCGCGAGCTCATCGCTGAGATCTATGATGCTGACACAGCTGAGAAGATCCGCATCCAGTACGGCGGCTCTGTCAACGGCGCATCCGCACCTGAGCTGTTCGCACAGCCCGATATCGACGGCGGCCTCATCGGCGGCGCTTCCCTGAAGGAAGACTTCGGAAAGATCGTCAACTACAAGTAATCACACAGCTGTTAACCTGATGACACACGGATCAGGAGGACGGCAGGCAGATGTGTGTCCATTCCGCCGAAAAGAAGGATCTGTGAGTGAACAGGACATTTGATGAGTGATCAGGACCTGCATCAGGATAGTCCCTGATGCAGGTCTGTTGTTTATGACACGGTCCGCGCAATGTATTTTTCCGCCTGGCGGCGGACGCGGATAGGCCGGGGGCAGAGGGCGGCAGGGCCGCCTCTGCCCTATTTAAAGGCACTACATGACTGAGGAAAACGAAAATGACTAAAACAGGATTCCGGAAATTGATCTGCCTCCTGACCGTTTTTATGCTGGCAGCCCGGCTCTGCGTTTTGTTTTGCGGAGCGGAAGAGACTTCTGACGAATATGAGCGGCTGGAATCGTCAGACACTGCGGAAACAGGCAAGCCCGCAGAGAGCCCAAAGGAAATGCATTCGGGAACGGACTCCCTGGAAGAGCTGGGAATGCTGAAATCGGAGGGGAGAGTAGACGAGATTCTTGCTGAAATGACTCTCAGGGAAAAGGTCGGCCAGATGATCATCGCCACTTTTCGAGGATGGCCCGAAGATCATGGTCCCGCCTCGTACAGCTTTACCAGGATGAACAGCAGGATCCGCGAGGCAATTTCCCGGGATCGTTTTGGCGGTGTTTTATTGTACGCGGAAAACTGCGAGAACACCCAGGATACGATAAGGCTTGTCAATGATATGCAGACAGCCAATCAGGATACTGATTCAAAGAATGTAATCCCCCTCTTCGTGGCTATTGACCAGGAGGGAGGTATTGTAAACCGCCTGGGACAGGGTACACAGTGGCCGGGCAATATGGCTGTCACGGCGTCGGGAGACATCGAGAATGCCAGGGAGACCGGTAAAAAAATAGCGGAGGAACTCTCTCTGCTCTCGATCAATACGGATTTCGGTGTAGTGCTGGATGTGAATGATAATCCTGATAATCCCATCATCGGGGTGCGTGCATTTTCGGATGATACCAAAACAGTGGCGGATTATGGGAAGGCCTTTTACGAGGGTATGAGTGAAAACGGTACTATTGCGGTGCTGAAGCATTTCCCCGGCCACGGCAATACGAGCGTAGACAGCCACACAGGACTTCCCAGAGTGGAAAAAACACTCGAGGAACTCAACCACATGGAACTGGTTCCTTTCCGGACGGGAATTGAAGCCGGTGCGGAAATGATCATGACTGCCCACATCCAATACCCGGAAATAGAAAAAGAGACCTATGTTTCCAAATCGACCGGCGAGAAGGTAGAGATTCCGGCAACCCTCTCCAAGACGATCCTCACCGATATCCTGCGGGGAAAGATGAATTTCGACGGTGTTATCGTTGCAGACGCCCTTGAAATGGTTTCACTCACTGAACATTTCAGGGAAGAGGATGTCTACAGGATGGCAATCAACGCCGGAGTGGACCTGCTCCTTGCTCCCCGTACAGTCTATAATTCAGACACACTCGACAAGCTTGAAGAATGCATCGACAATATCGTCGAAATGGTGGAAAATGGTCAGATTTCCCAGGAGAGGATCGATGAGTCTGTCCGCAGGATCCTGACGCTGAAAGCCAGACATGGACTTCTTGACGAAAAGATCGAACCTGTCACGGACAAGCAGGTCGAGGAGGCGGCAGCCGGGCTCTGGTCTGAAAAGAACCGGGCTGAAGAATGGGAAATGATGAAAAAGGGTCTGACTCTCCTCAAAAATGAAGGAGAGGCCATTCCCTTCAGTCTGAAAGAAGAAGACCGGGTACTTGTGTTTTATCCTGGCCAGAGCAGAGTCAACACTGCGGAATATGCAAGGCAGAGGCTCGAGGCAGAGAAGATCATCCCGGGGGGCACGGATTGGGAAACAATGGTCTATGAACCTGACAACGCGCAGCAATGCCTGCAGGCTGTCAGGGAGGCAGATCATGTGATCGCAGTGACCACTATGTTCGAAGTGACCGAGATGGTTCCCGATTCACAGGACGGAGAGTCCGGCAGGGTTCTGGATCAGATTATCGAGGAAGTACATAAAGAGAACAAAAAGATCACAGTGATCAGCGCCGAGCTGCCTTATGACGCGGCCAGATACCAGGAAGCGGATGCTCTGATCGTTACATACGGATCCGCCAGAATGATGGAGAATGCTGAGAGCGGAAAGTCTGTCTCCCCCAATCTCCCGGCAGCAATCTGTGCGGTATTCGGGGAGTTTACCCCCGAAGGTACTCTTCCGGTCAATATCCCTGCATTAAACGAAGAATACAAATTCTCCAAAGACATACTTTATCCGAGAGGTTTTTCTGCTGTCAAAGCCCGGGATGATAAAAAACAGGAAGAAAAGCCAGAGGATAAAACAAAGCCGGAAGAGAAAGAAGAGAAGAAAGAGGAGAAACTGAAGGCCGAAGAGCAGCAGGAAGTCAAGAGCGAAGACAAGGCTGAAGAGAAAGCGGAAGACAAGGCTGAAGATAAGGCTGAAGATAAGGCCGAAGATAAAGCCGAAGATAAAGCCGAAGAGAAGACAGAAGACAGGGCTGAAGATAAGGCCGAAGATAAGACAGAAGAGAAAGCGGAAGGCAAGGCTGAAGATAAGGCTGAAGATAAGACTGAAGAGAAAGCGGAAGACAATTCCGGAGACAAGGCTGAAGAGAAGACAGAAGAAAAAAAGGCTGAAGAGAAGGAGTAATTGTCAGGTCAAAAAAGCTGACTCAGGAAGTAGAAAGGATTCGCTTACCGGTCAGAAAAGCTGACGCAGAAGGCAGGAAGGAGAACGATTTCCGATATGAGATTAATTGCAGGAAGAAAGAAAATTTCAACAGTAATTATAATAATGCTTATTACAGCTATGCTCCTTCAGGGGTGCGGTCTGTTCAAACCGACCGCAGCTTCTCTGACTGCGAAAATGCTGAAAGAGCTTCAGAAGGTAAATTCCGCGGAAGTAAATACAAAGATTGATTCCCTCATCGGGGTAAAGGTCAAATCGATCGACGTCGGTATGGAGATGAACCTTGGTATTGACAACAAAGCAGAGATGACAAAGAATCCTGAACGCACGAAAGAAAATAACACCCTGTCTGTTTCCGGATTTGGACAAAACCTGAATGTAAATTATGAGCAGTATACTGAAAAGACTGAAGACGGATCAAAAATAACTTATGTGCGTACAAAGGGCACTCCGTGGAGGAAGAGCACTGCTCAGAATCAAAGCGGTGAAGATGCAAATGGTGACGGAGACGGCTCTGCAGGTTCAGGTTCCGTAAAAAAACTTTCCACATTCGAAATGATCGGTCTTTTACAAAAAGCCGGAGACTCACTGAAGGATGCTGAACTGAAAGAGGAACTTGTCCAGATAAACGGCAAGGAGGCCTACCAGATCAATGCGAACGTGGGCGGAAATCTTGTGAAAGAACTGCTCATGCAGACAAAAGAGGAAACCGGCAAGAACGAAATAGATCTGGAGTCCATAGACTGGGATTCGATATCCATTCCCACAGAACTCTATATCTATAAAGAGTCCACACTTCCGGCGCGGATCAAGATGGATTGCTCCCAGCTTGGAGGAGAGATTCTCGGAAATGTGATTGCTGACAAAACCGAGAATACAATGCTGGAAGGGGTTGAGTTTGAATTCAAAACCTTTGACGTGGATATTACGATAGACAGATACGATGAAATCGGCGAGATCGAGATTCCTGCGGAAGCCCTGGAGGCAGAGGAAGTGGAAAGCGCGGAAGATCTGGTTCCGGATTTTTCGAATATGTTCTGAGAAAGAAATGACAGAAAGTAATGACAGAAAGAAATGACAGAAAGAAATGACAGAATCCCTTTATGGGGATTATTGCCATTTATGATGCTTTACGGCCAATGTGACGTGTGAAGGCGTGCCATGCTGCAAGTGACTGCAGCATGGCTGTGACGGGAAAACTATATTATTAGAAACTCCGGAGATGAGGAAAAATGGGTAAGATACTGAAATATACATTTGTGTTGGTGATGGCTCTTCTGGTTGTGTCCCTGTCTGTCTTTGCCAAAGATGAAAAAGACGGCGAGGAAGCAGATGCGATCTCATTTGAATCAGGAACAGAGACTAAAGGCTCTGAAGATCCTGCGCTGAAAAATATTAAGATCACTCAGAACGGACCCTTTGATGAAAATGATATTGAAAGATGCAGGGAAGTGATCGGAGACGTACTGTCGGGGAACGATAATGAACTGGGCATAGACAGATTCAGTGATCTTGACCCCGTTTCTGTCGGAGACATGATTACGGCATACACAGAGGGTAATTTTATTTATATTGTAGCGGATACGTCCCCTGGAATGAACCAGCTCTACGGATACGAGCTGGTCTCGAAAGATGAAGGAAATACCTGGGTGCTGAACCAGTTCCACAGAGCCCTGGAGATGGGCGATATGTATATTATCGACGGCAATATCATGTATATTGACGGGATCGGAATGGAAATGGTATCCGTGCCTGTTATTTCGGCGGATGCAGGTAAGAACTATAAAGAACTTGATGACAGTCCTGTCGAACAGATTATGTCACTTCCTTCAATGGAAGGTTCCTGCTGTTACGCTAAGGTAAAAGGAATTGATAAGGACAGGAAGACCATTGATTTTGACTGGTATATCAAGAACTTTGAGGCTGCTGAGAACAACAGTCGTGTTTATTCTATGACTGCGAAATATCCGTCTTTTGAAATAGCCGGCAGAAAGGACCTCTCGGGACTTGACAAGGAGGCTGCCCAGTATCTGAAGACGGGATATTTGTTTGAAAAGAGCAGTTCGGAGAAGCTGAACCGGGAAGCTGTCGCAGCGAGATTTCTAAAAGAGTACAGGCTGGCTGGGGCGAAGAAAACCGCTGATGAGATTCGGCTTGCGATCAATGAGATCTATGCAAGAAAAGGCCAGGATTTCCAGGATAAAGAAATCCGCGGATTCTTTGAAGGCAAAAAGTGGTATAAACCTGTCTCCGGGAAAGCAGTAAAGGAAGAGGAACTGAGCGAAATCGAACAGTATAATATCAGACTTCTTCTGGGGCTGGAAAAGGAATACAAAGCCGCAGTCATTCAGTAGCCGGAAGGGGAAAGTGGTTTTTAATACCCATCTGCGCCATGTGAAAACGGCTTTTGGGAGGCGTTCTCACGTGACGACAAAGAACTGCTGCCTGCGTTTTTTGCGTGTACTTTTTATGGAAGAAAGCCATCTATGATAGACAAGACTGCCAATACTGTTTTTTATCTGCTGCGCCATGGAACGACAGAATGGAATCAGCAGCTGCGCTATCAGGGCAGGGCTGATAACCCGCTGGATGAAGTGGGGGAGAGGCAGGGAAGTCTGCTTAGGGATTATTTTAAAGATATCCGCGTGGATCTTGGGGTCACCAGCCCCCTTTGCCGGGCTTCCAGAACCCTGGAGTATGCCCTCTCTTCCCAGCAGAGACCTGTTCCTGTGATCGTGGAACCGGATGTCATAGAGTTTGACTTCGGGGATGCGGACGGACTGACGAAAGAAGAGATCTGCCAGCGCTATCCTGATTTTTACAGGATGTATGTCCTGAATGAGGACAGGGGACATTCACAGGCACCCGGCGGAGAGTCCCTGGTCCAGGTCTATAACAGAGTGCGGGATGCCATTCTCAGGATTGCCGGGGAGCATCCGGGTGAGACGGTTGTCGTGGGATCTCACGGGACAGCCATTCAGACATTTTTGAACTTCGCAAATGGAATTCCTGCAGAGCAGATGAAGCGGTTCCTCTTGTATAATGTCAGTGTGAGCTGCGTAGAGATCAGCCCTGAAGGAATACCGACTGTGCGTTTTATCGGGGACCGGCATCATATACCGGAGGATCTGCAGTTCTGCTATACCCATAACGATGACAAATAACACAGAAGCAGGACTCTTTTGTGGATTATGGGTTGTACGGGCAGAGCAATGCAGCTGATCTGAAGCAGACGGCATTTCAGTCACTGGAGTTGGATCACATAAAAAAGGAAAGCCGGCGAAGGGAGAATCATATGACAGCAGAAGTCAGTAGAGGACATTTGGAATATCATGATGAGCGTGGTTCTTACAGAATTCCAGTCGGAAGACGCGGCAGAAAATGTCTGGCCATCCTCGACAAGAGAGAAGGAGAGTATGTCCGCAGCCTTGAGATGGATCTTTTTACCGGGTTCGTTTATTACTGTGTCGACAACGCTACAACCGGGGGACTATCCTACTACTATGATATGTCCAGTAAAAAGGTGAGCCACTATTTCATCCACCGTTATCTGCGCAACGCTATGAACCGTGGCTTTAAGGCGACACCGCTGGAGCTGGAAGTCTTTGAAAAACTTCCCTGCGATAACTGGGTTGAAGAGATGGAGAGACTTCCCGGGTGGAAGGAAGCCATTGAACATCGCGTTGAGAATCTGCTTCTTCCCGGCAGAGAAGTGCTCTCTGTCCATGTCAGGGGAATGGAAGAAATGGAAGCCGGAGCGGCAGCGGATTTTTCCAATAACGAGACTCCTGCCCGGATTGAATTGATCAGCTTCTCTGTGTATCCCTCTTCATATCCGTCGGGAATCCGTGATCACGTATATTTATTTGAAAGAGAGAATCCGGACAGACCGGCAGTTCTTTGCTACCGCAACAAGATCATCGGAAATGAATTCTTCGGCGAAGACGGAGAGTACGAGATCTTTCTGACTGAAAAAGAAGATGACCGGATCCGGCAGATCGCAGAGGAGGTCTTCAGCGTCCGTGAGGAGAACTCACTTACGACAGAGGACGGTCTGCCTGCCCTGGAAGCCCTGGGCAGCCTGCGAAAAGAACACGATGGGGAAGAGATGGTCCTCAAGGAAATGTCTGTGCGATATACAGACGGAACCGTCCGCAGGATCGAAGGAATGAGCCCCCTGGCAACAGAACACGCGGAGAACCTGAGGACAATCCTGCACGGCCTTTTGAGACGTGAAGTCATTCTGGAGTGAAGGCAGTCCTGAACAAAAGTAGATCTGCGTACCGGAGTACCTGAACAAAAGTGGATCTGCGTACTGGAGTACGTGAATAAAAGTGGATCTGCGTACCGGAGTACCTGAACAAAAGTAGATCTGCGTACCGGAGTACCTGAACAAAAGTGGATCTGCGTACCGGAGTACCTGAATAAAAGTGGATCTGCGTGCTGGCATACCTGTAAAAAAGGGGACATCAGTAATCAAAACAGTGATTAAAACGCAAACGGAACCTGGTTATGAAAAACCGGCCATGCACCAAAAAGAGTGGGCGTGGCCGGTTCTTTATACTTGTGGTTTTGGGCGAGTGCCCGCTGACATGTATGATTAAACTACGCGCTGCTTCGCTGAACAGGTGTCCGTGTGGACTCCGCAGCGAGTCATGGCTGATTAGTCATGACGGATTCTGTCCGGTTTACCGGAATTCTGAATCTCAGATTCCGAGTTCTTTCTGAAGAGCGGCGATCATTTCCTTGTATTCCTCGTCTTTCAGGAATACAGGATCGGGATTGGTGATGGCAAAGCTGCCGCCGAATTCGAAGCCACCTTCATATTTAGGGACGATATGGAAGTGGAGATGAGGATTGGAGTCACCATAGGAGCCGAGGTTGATCTTGGTGCATCCCCACAGCTTTTTGACAGCGCCGGAAGCGGCAGCCAGATCTGCAGCAAAATCGGTCCTCTCCTGGTCTGTGCACTCGCAGAGCTCTTTTTTGTGAGCTTTCAGAGCCAGCGCGCAGCGTCCCTTATGGGCCTGATCTTTGAAAAGATAAAGGACTCCCGCCTTCATTTCGCCGACTTTGAACATGATTCCTTCGCGGCCTTCATGGTGTTCATCGCAATAAAAGCATCCCATTTAAATTACCTCCTCTGAGATTTTGCAAAACGTGTGTTGTACTAGCGCAGGTTCCATGTACAGAAGGCTGATCCGCTGTTATTATCATGCTGCGGACCGTCCGTGTCTGAGAACTCAGAAAACATGTGTAGAACCATTCCTAAATATTATACATCAGATTCGTGCATTATTCTATTTTTTTGCTATGCGATTCATGGTGAATTAACGGGCGAATTAACGAATTAGTCAATCGCGATATACCCTGGTCATGTTCATAAAGCTTTTCGCTTGACATAACGGACTCGAAGTGTATAATTCACGTAAGTGGATACAGATGTCATATATGGAAAATGAATGATGAGGCGGAGAGAACGGCAGCTTATGCGGGGCATATCCGGGCATGTGAAGAATGTCCGTGCATGTATCGCGTTTTCCCGGCATCCTCACCTGATTCATATGCGATAGAACGATTCAAATGAGGGAGATAGTTCAGATGACGATCAGCGAGAGAATATTTGAGAGACTGGCCCAGCTCGGAATGTCCCAGAAGCAGTTTTCGGAGTCGACCGGAATACTTCAGAGCACGATCAGTGAATGGAAAAAGAAAAAGACAAATCCGACATCGGAGAAAATCATGGTGATCTGCCAGGTGTTGGGAGTTACTCCTGAGTGGCTTCTGTCCGGGATTGAAAAGAACGGATCAAGGAAAAGCAGGGCGGACTGGTATGTGATCGGAAAAGATACAGAACTGGGACATTTGATCAATGCCTATAACAATATGAGCAGGGAGCGCAGGAGCAGACTCATCGGATATGCGGAAGCAATCGTCTCTCTTGATTTCTGATCCGGAGGACTAAGGCGCCTGTGCCCGGCAGTGACCGGATACCAGTCCGGAAAAACATCGAAATAGCATCGGAAAAATGTCGGAAAGTTGTCCGGAAATTATTGAGAATTATTGGGAAATTGTCGAATGGATTCCTGGTGAATTGTCCGGGAAATGTCGGACAGCTGCCCATAGAATAGTCTGGATATTGACTTCGTAAGTCTCTTCTTTTTCAGGAAACAGGATAGCAAAGAGAAATAGAAAATATGTTTGTTAGAATTGACTAATCTGCCTGTCTGCACTCATAATAGAGTTCAGGTAAGTCATATATTACTACTTGTTGATAAACTGTTTTCTGATAGATTGAAAGGAGATTCTAATGAAGTACAAATGCACTATTTGCGGACATATCTATGATGAAGAAAAAGAAGGCGTAAAGTTCGCGGATCTTCCGGCAGATTGGAAGTGCCCTATCTGCAAACAGCCTAAAGCTAAATTCGAGCCCGTCGATGAGACAGCTGAACTGGCCTGGGCTTCCGAGCACAAGATCGGCATCGCTTCTGACCTGAGCGATGATATGAAGGAATTCCTGCGCGCAGAGTTCGCCGGTGAATGTTCAGAAGTAGGTATGTATCTGGCTATGTCCAGGGCTGCCATCCGTCAGGGCTATCCTGAAGTCGGTTATTTCTACCGCCAGGCTGCTTTTGAAGAAGCTGATCACGCTGCCCGTTATGCTGAGATGCTGGGCGAAGTGGTTTCCGCTGAGACCAAAGCAAACCTTGAGGCTCGTGTAGCTGCTGAGAACGGCGCATGCGCAGGTAAGACCGCTTTCGCTAAGAAGTGCAAAGAGATGGGACTTGATGCCCTCCATGACAGCATTCACGAAATGGCACGTGACGAAGCCCGCCACGGCCAGGGCTTCAAAGGCCTTCTGGACAGATACTTCAAATGATAAAATGACGGCCGGCTTTTTCTAAAGCGGCAGTTAAAGTGCCCGGCCTGAGGGGCTGTTCTTTCCGGTTTTACATGCCGGAATCCGGGAATGCTTTCAGCACGGTTATGAGGAGGAGTGAGGGAAACCTCACTCCTTTTTTACTTTATCAGAGAAATAATCACAAGAGCTCTGGTCATAAGAGAGAAAAGAGAAATCAAATTACAGTCGACGGAAAGAGAGGACGCTAAATGGCAAATATGATGGATTATCTGGACTGGCGGGGGGATGTTCCTTTCTCGGTTGATCCTTTTAATGAAGTGGACAGCCTGGTCCTTTCGGAAGTGGCCTATGTTGATTTTGAGGGAATTGTCCCCGGACCTGATGAGGAAGTGCAGGAGGATCATCTTCGAAGAGCGGGCATTCCTGTTGTCCGCCTTGCGGATGCTGTGAAACGTTACTGGGAGCTGCATACGGATTTGGAAATTGAGTCCAGCAGCACCCTCTATAAATATGCTCCTTATGTACTGGACAAACTCTGCAGCGGAGCCCGATTCGGCGATATGCTGCTCGGAGGATATGTCAACAAGATATCTCCGGAAAAAAATGAGCAGATGTCTGCGATTACATTTTTTTTGCCGGACGAAACGGCCTTTACTGCATTCAGGGGAACTGATGACACCCTGATCGGGTGGAAGGAGGACTTTACCTTCAGCTTTATGAAAGAGACAGAAGGACAAAGAAGCGCTGTGGAGTATCTGAACAGACTGTACAGGCTTCCCGACAGACCCGGGGAACAGCCGACAGGCGAGGAGTCGCCATTTTCCGTACGTGTCGGCGGCCATTCCAAGGGAGGAAACTTTGCGGTGTTTGCCGCTGCCTTCTGCATGCAGGATGTCAAAGACAGGATCGTCCGCGTTTACAACAATGACGGCCCCGGATTTCTGGAGGAAATCACGGAGACAAAAGAATATCTGGAAATCGTGCCCAGGGTGATCGGCCTGATTCCCGTGGAATCCGTGTTCGGCCTTCTGCTGAACAGCAAGTACTATTTTAAAATGGTTAAAAGCAGTTCAAAAGGTATATGGCAGCACGATGCCCTCAGCTGGCAGATTATGCGCAATCATTTTGAAGAGACAGGGGAGATCTCTGAGGGCAGCCTTCTTATGAAACGCATCATAGAGGCATGGGTTTACGGGATGAACCTGGAAGAAAGGAAAGATGTTGTGGACAGTGTGTTCAACCTGCTTGAGGACAGTGGCTGGGAGAATCTTTCGGATATAGCGGCGGAACAATTGCACAGTATTCCGGAATTGCTGCATGCCTACACAAATCTGAGCATGGAAGAAAAGCAAAAACTGCACGAGACAATGGGAAGCCTCCTGAAGTTTGGCGCCAGCTTTATTTCCGGGGAACTGCAGGAGAAGATCGGCAGGAGGAAGACATAACTGCCAGGGACTATTCCGGGGCGCAGATGTCCCTGTTCTACTGAGCACAACTACTAAGGGCTATTCCGGGGCGCAGATGTCCCCGTTATGTTGAGGAAGGGAGAAAATTTCCCAAAGTGCCGTATACTGGGAAGAGTAGTGTATCGGGAAGAACGGTTTTAAGAAAATAAAATGATTAAAAAAGAAAAAAATCAGACAAAACATTAATGATGCACAGAAGAGTATGGAAATAAAAAAAATGAAAAAAGGGGTTGAAAAGCTCATATCAAAGTGATAGTATAACACTCGCCGCTGAAAAAGAGCGGTACAACAACTATAAAACTGAAATTCAAAGAAAAACAAATTTGAAATTTGAAGAAAAAAGTTGTTGACAAAGCAGACCTGATAGAGTATGATAATCAGGTCGCTCGCCTGAAAAGCGAGCAAAGCAAACCGAAGACCTGCCCTGCAGGCTCCGGAACACATTCCCAACCATATATGAGAACCAGACAGAAATGCAACCCTGAATATATTCCTTTATATTTGAGATGAACAATTACATTGTTCATGACCAACGGTCTTCTCTTAAGAGACCGGGCCCAAGAGGCCAAAAACATGATCCTCACGGATCATGATGAGGAAATTCAGAGGACATGAATTGTCGAAAAAGATTTGAGCGATCGAAAGATCAGCATCAATTCTTCGAACAACCCAATTCAGTAAAAGGATAAAAATGGAAAGCCAAGTCCATTTTGATCTGGATGAATTTCTTTCATATTAAGATCATAACGTTTCCTGAGGGGAACGAAAAATTTTAACATGAGAGTTTGATCCTGGCTCAGGATGAACGCTGGCGGCGTGCCTAACACATGCAAGTCGAACGGGACTATCTGGAAGATCTT